>CAZVVF010000361.1:0-5148 GCA_964630575.1 uncultured Burkholderiales bacterium
GCTTCCTTGTAATATCGTTATACAGGAGACACCCGACGGCAATATAGAGGTTGCCGCTATTGATCCGATATCTTCTATGCAAGCTATACAGAACCCTGAACTTCAGCATGTCGCAAAAGAGGTTCAGAAAAAACTAAAGGCCGTCATCGATGAACTATAATTAGCATACCTTTTGTGAAGAACGGAGGAAAACAATGAAGTATATCTGTCCGATGAAATGCGAAGGGAAAAGAACATATCCAGAAGGGGGCAAATGCCCCAAATGTGGGATGTTCTTGAAGAAAATCGACGATGACAAAAATGAGTCTTGTAAGCATCACGATGGGTGTAAACACTAAATAAGGAATAAAAAGGAGAACAACATGGAGTATATATGTCCTATGGGATGTGAGGGTAATAAGACGTATCCAGACCCAGAGGATTGTCCGAAATGTGGAATGCATCTCATAAAAGTTGCTGGTCTCAGGAAACACAAAGGGGATAGCGAGGAACTAAAATTATTTTATTTTATGAGAAAAAAACTGATTATTTCGGCAATATTTTCTATACCTGTGCTTATACTATCGATGGGGGAGTTAGTGCCAGGTATAAGAAATATTATCGAGTATATGTTCTCGAGAAAAACTAACATACTCACACAGTTTGTATTTTCGTTGCCTGTTATATTTTATGCGGGATTATTCATTTTTCAAAAGGGAATAAAAAGCGTAATCACACGTAACCTGAATATGTTTACACTGATATCAATCGGCAACCGCGTTCAAAATCTCTTTCAAAGTCTGGTCCAGTGGGTGCAAGACGCAAGCGACTCGGCAGAGCCGACTTATTCGAGGCCGGTTATCTCCGTCGAGGTGACGAGATCTTCGTTTCACTAGATCCCGAGAAGAGGGCGACAGTCCTGGATCGGAAGTATTGTGAATTCGATGGTGAAAAACTGACCTACCTGCAATGGGCCAGGCAAATCACAGGTTGGAGTTCGGTCAACATTTTTCAAGTGATGGTTCTTGTTTCCACTGGTGAGACGTTCGGTACGCTCAGGGAGCGCCTTGAGAGTGAGATTTTGGAGGGCCGGGAAGATACTCTGGTTGAGACGGACGTTGGCGAGTCGGGGACTTATGCAATGGATTCGGTACGAACGGTCGAGATCGGGGGGGCAGATGAGTGACAACGACCTGGAAAAGGTAGAGTTCGAAGCCTACGACAACTTTTAGCGTTCTCACTTTTGTTCACTGCTGAGCTTCGACGATGACGGATGTCTTCTGAATACTGGCGTAGGTTCGGGGGTCTTGGTAACCTATCGCGGTCACTTTTTCATCGCTACCGCCAGCCACGTTCTCAACGGCCTCCGCGCAGACCAAACCATCATTTCTATTGGTCAGTCGACCCAGCTTATGCCACATGACCCCAGCAGCAAAGCCTGTCTTCTCAACGGCGATTTCAGTAAGCTTGCGACTCTCGAAAAGCTCACATCCGGGACTCTCTTAGTTGATGATAGCGGGAAGGATCTGGGTCTTTGCCAGATCGTAGACCCCCAACGGTTCGAGGAGGCAGGAAAGCAGTTTTTCGACCTGGACTATGGCTCTGCGCAATTTAGCATCGACGAGGCCCTACAGGTCGAGGTGTGAGGCATTTGCGGTGAGGTCTTCTCAGAAAACTACGCCCAGGGTGCGTGGAATCAGGGTACCCGCATTCTCACTGAGGCGAAGGGCCGGGACGAATATCGGCGCACCGGTTGTCGGAAGATCGCCCGGATACTCAATAGGGAAGGCTGGTGCGTCAACAAAAAGCGTGTCCATCGCCTCTGGAAAAAGCTTGGACTACCAGGCCCACATCGTGGCCTGTCTCCACCGGGCGACCCAAATGGTATCTGGGTCCCGGTGATATGAACTCTCCGAGGCTCGAAACCTAGCCCAAGTTCTAGGTCTCATCCACAGCCGAGCCGAATATTCGACACACAGCCTGCTTATCCAGAGAGATAGCTCATGCGGATCTTGCGGATAAGCTCAGCGTCCTACCACATAGAATCGGACCGGACTATGCTATGAACTTTGGCCTTCGGGTCGGGAACATCTCCCGGGAAAACTAACCTCAAAGCGCCATCCACCTCCAGGGTGGTCATGACCTGATGGTCCGGGCTCTGAACAAGGGGAATGTCTTCAAAGCTCTTTTGGGGGGCACTTTCATCCGGAGTTAGAGTGTAGAGAATCTCATCGTTCTCGAGCTTAAAGCTCTGGTCTTGTCGGTAGCCCGAAAGCTGGCCGAAGGAGCTAGAACCGTTGACTATGTCGGTACTCGAACCATTGAATATCTGGCCAACCCCGGCACCGGTCATGCTACCGTTGTTGTTTTTCAGAGCAGCTTTTAGACTGTTGTAGTCCAGCTTTTCAAAACTCTCCACGGTGGTGATGTAAGAATCTTGTTCAGAATTGACTTGATTGTCGGCGTCGCTATCGATCCAAGCTTTTCCTTGGGCTGATGGGAGAATTCGATAAGTGACACTGGAAGCGGTGGGATTGATCATTGTTGGAACCTCGCAGAAATTGGTATGCGAGCAATGTAAATCTTGTGCGTTACATCAACGTCAAAGGTCAACGTTAAATGAGATAGGGTGAGAATGTTCTCGCTGTTGAGGTTCACCGGCAGAATCGTCAAAGCGCCGATACCAGACTCGCTCTTCAACGCGTCGCGATACCGCAGTGATGAAAATAGACCTTTGTGTCGCGGGTCACAGTTCTCCGAGAACTCAGGGTCTATACTCTGGTTGTGCACAATACGCACAGAAACGGGGAAAACGTATGCAAAAAAGAATAAAATCATCTTTCCTTATTGCACTTGCTCTCTGCACCGGTTTCGCGCTAACCAATCCAGCGCTCGCCAACCCTGGCAAGGGTAGCAGTTCAACCTATGTGGAATGGACTTATCAACCGACCAATGCTCAATCTGTGGAATGGACCTATCAACCGACCAATGCCCAACCTGTTGAATGGACCTATCAACCGGGACAGGGGACGAGGACCCAGCAAACAAGAAATTCAGGATACACCTCACCCAGTACGACCCAAGGGACCTACTCACAGTCCTACCCACAGTCCAGCCCTCCCGGATACGGCCGGTACACGGCCCCCAGTGGTAACTACTAGAACTGGAGGTAAGGGACTGAAGGAAAGTCCGTCTAGAGCCGTTTAGAAAAGAGTGGAACACAGCGTTCCACTCTTTTTCGTTGTACGAGTGGTGTCGCGCAAGGCTTCCGGAGTATTCCGGTGGCCTTCTTCAGATCGGCTCGGCCTCCGCAGCGGCTCACCTTGCCAGCAACACCGAGATATCCTCGCTGAAGATATGAAGCGCAACGATGTCCACCATCTCATCTCCGTTAAGGTCCGCCATCTCAAACAGGTCGGGACTTGAGCCTCCAGTGTTGAAAGAAATCACGCGAGAGGTCTGGAATGTGCCGTCTCCATTGCCAAGGACAACGCTAACCGAGTCGTTGACGCCGCTCGTGTAAACGATGTCCAGAGCGCTGTCGCCGTTGATATCGATCAGAGCCACTTTACTGGCTGGCGGTCCTTGGAGCCCCTCGAGTTTGGAAGCCTCCTGGAAAGTGCCGTCCCCGCGACCTGTGAAGATGAATAGACCGCCGCCGAAGGCTGTTTCGGTGATCAAGTCAAGATGACCGTCGCCGTTGATGTCTCCGTGGCCGAGTGAGGTAGGGATGAATCCGGGAATCGGGTAAGATTGAGTAGGCTGAAAGGTTCCATCACCGTTGCCTATCAGTACCGAAAGGTCGCGGCTGGCCGAGTTCACGGTCACCACGTCCGGCTTGGAGTCCTTGTTGATATCCAGGACTTTCAGTGTTCTGGGAGTTTCGCCCACTGGAAAGATTGCGGGGGATTCAAAAGTGCCGTCTCCTTGGCCCAGCAGGACGGACAGGTCGCCTTTCTGGGCGCTGGCGACGATATCTTGACGGCCGTCCCCGTTCAAATCTCCGACCGCCACGAGCGATGGATTCGTCCCGGTCTCGATGCTGGTCAAACCCTGGAAAGTACCGTCACCGTTTCCTAGTCTCAACGAAACGGTGGTCCGCGCCTCCGGATTGAAAGAGTCAGAGTCGGCCGCCACCAGATCGAGTTTACCGTCGGAGTTGAAGTCGGCGGCCTTCACCGAACTGTTGAACTCAGTTTCGCCCGCCCGTGTTTCGAGCGCCGGTTGGAAACTGCCGTCGCCCTTGCCCAGACGAACTCTCAGGACCGTGAAAAAGTCGAACAGGCCTTCTAGGTGGAGTTCGACGGTTGTGAGGTCGAGGATCTGGTCGCCGTTCACATCGGCTATCTCAAGCCAGCTTCCACCTGCTGCTCCGCTCAAACTGGTCGAGTTGACGAAGGTGCCGTCTCCCTTGCCCAAAACCAGAGTAAGGTGTCCTCTGCTCCGGTGTCCGGCGACGAGGTCGACTCTGCCGTCCCCATTCATATCTGCCGCCGTGACCGAAGTAGGGAAAATACCCGCGCGTACGCTGAGAGCGGTTTCGAAGCTTCCATCCCCTCGGCCGAGAAGGACGCTCAGATCGTCACTGGCGTTGTTGGCGGAGAGGAGGTCTAGATAGTTGTCTCCATTCACGTCGGCAGTCGTGATCCAGGTTGGTTGGAAGCCGACGGCAAACTTCTGTGGAGGCTGAAAAGTCTTATCTCCGTTGTTGAGATAAATCGAGTGTTCGTTCGCGACGTTTGCGAGCACGACGATGTCGAGCTTTTCATCTCCATTGAGATCCGCTACCGCCATGCCGTTCGGACGCCCCGCAATGTTGAGGCGTAGAAAACTTCCACCGTCGTTGAAGAGGATGTCTAAGCTCTCCGCGCTGCTGCTTGTGTAGAGGATGTCGAGCCTGTCGTCTCCGTCCAAATCCGCCAGCAAGACTTTGCTCGGATCAGCAGCACTGGGTATCGTGCCCTGGAGCTCGAAGCTCCCGTCTCCCTTTCCCGCGAAGACAGAGAGCGTGTTGCTGATGGCGTTGACGCAAACCAGATCGATGATGTCATCGTCGTTGGCATCGCCCGCCGCCACCGAGCGAGGACCATCTCCGGCCGGGAGGCTCTGGGCAGGCTGAAAACTTCCGTCTCCGTTGCCTAGCAAGATCGAGAGGTCGTCACTCCCATA
>CAZVVF010000362.1:0-5141 GCA_964630575.1 uncultured Burkholderiales bacterium
AGTATCATAGTGAGCGCGAAGTCAAACAAGCACGTGAACTCTGGCCGGTGATTGCGGGAGTCTTCTGTGCCCTTTTCACTCCTCTTATCGTTGCGACTCCGGTCTATCTTTTCTCCTCACCCGAGAAGATGCCCGCAGTGGGTTCGCTGGCCGCAATGATACTGCTTTATTGGCTCGCTGGATGGTTGATCGCAAAGGCTTTCAGGATTAAGGCCGGTCATCACGAAATTGATGATAGGTTGATCGTGGACTTCGACAAGAACGAGGTCCAGAAGATAGCTCTCCATGATCGGCAAGCCAAGCCAGAGTCCTGGTTCGGGTTCGGTCAGATCAGAAAGGCGACTCTCACCAAGGGTAAACGTCATGGAGAAATTCGGTATTCTACTCTTTGCTTGGAGACCGAAGCGAGAGAGAAAGAATTTTCCTTGTTCACAAACTCAAGTGGCGATTGGGAGGACCTGGCACGGGAGCTCTGTTTTCGTTTCAACACCCAGCTAGAAATCGAGGTCTATGAGATAAGAAAAAGTATCTGAATCGACAAACCAAGACTATCGACCCACCAAGAACACTTACCAGGCAAGCACGTTTGGCTTGGATGAAGCAGGGCGCGAAGTCAACCGAAAGAGAGTGCCGCCGCGGATGCATAGATGGAGTAGGGGGTGGAACCCATTTAGGCTAGCGTCAGCCGCTTTGGCCTTGCCTCCTGACCTGCTCCCAATTTATGATGCAATCCCCGTTAGACTTTCTTGGTCGCTGAGTTGTCTTGAACCGGGCTCGGAGGTCCTGATCCGGTAGAACTTTGCGGAGGCGCTACCTGGGGCAAAACTGCGTTTGCAGAGTTGTAAAATTGTCAGTAGTCGTTCGCCAGAATCGTCGCCTCTGGGGTGTGCCTGAAGAGGTTTCTGCCGCTCAACCCGCTAGAGAGCGGACCTACGAACGATTCACAGGAACCATTTTGCCCGGTCATTTCGATGGGTTACAAATCCGCGAGCAGAACATCTCTCTCGCTCCAACTCCAGATTCTTCAGCCAATAGCTGAGCTTGCAGCCTGATATCCCCTCACGACGGCAGAACTGCCGTTTGGAAAGGTTCGTCACCGAGAATTGAACCTGGGACGCGGTTCTGGCTTCGATGCCGTGGGGTGTCACTGTCAGGCTGGTCAGGAAAGGTCCGTCTCCCACGATGATGTTTGCCGTCGTTGTGTCTGGGTCTCTGTTGCCGTGACCGTGGCGGCACCGTTGGTTTCGGCGGTGACGAGACCGGTATCCAGGTCGACGGACGCCTGGCCGGTCGCGCTCCACAGTACGTTGTTGGCGGGCAAAACTTGCCCGTTGCTGAATGAAGGGTAGGCGGTGAACTGTTGGGGGCCACCGGCAACTATGTTGGCGGCGGGCGGGTCGATCCGCAAAGCGCCCTGTGTCACGAACTCGGTGGTCGCATCGGTAAAATCTAGAGTGACGTCCTCACCGGATAGGTCCGCGACATCCACAGTGGACTCGAGCACCGGGTATCCATCGGCGCTGAGAGCCGTGATGACCACGGATTGCATACTGCCATGTCCAGGGTCGACGGTGATGCTGGCTGCAAAGGAGTGAGTCTCATCCTGGATCAGAGTTCCGTTGTCAACAATCGCAGAGTAGAAGCGAAAGCGGATATCTGTGGTGTTCGCGGGCACCTCTAGTGGGCTCTGGGCCTTAACGAAGTTGAATGTCATAGAACCGGTGGTGGCGTCGTTTGGGATGCTACTACCGGTAAAGACGAAATTACCAATCCCTCCGTTGTCGGAGGTGACCCCACACCCTACCAGCACAAAGGCCACAATCACGATGGCCCACAGCCTTCGAAAGTGCAAAAAAATTGTGTGTTCATAGATCCCCCCAATGGCACGCGACGCCCCTTCCCCCGTAAACCTTCGATGGTTGAAGCCCTACTGGTGATGAACACATGCACTGTGCCTTGAATTCTTTTGAGATCTCGCTCGGACGACTCAAAGTGAGCGACCAGGTGATGGGCTAGCAACACGGGTTGGGACCTTTGCAGGTGCGTGTCGTCAGACTGAAACGGTCGTGGGCCGCATTGGAGGCTCTCAAAGCGTGGGAGGAACGCAACGCTTCGATCTGCACGCGGAAGTGGCAGGCTTGTTCTGCGAAGGCGATACCTTTTTTGAACGCCAGAATCCAACAGGATGGGACAGTTCTGTCATCGGAAAGTGATGCAAAAGGTGGTTCAGGCGAAGAGGGTTGAATTGCCTGATTCCGTGGTCAGAGAGTTGGTGTATGGTGCAAAGAATTCCGTAATGAAAAAAACAATGACCATGCGGTGATCGCCGGTGTGGAAGATGTGAAAGAAACACGATCCCGATACCAAAATCTATCTCATGAGGGCAGGAGAATGAGTGAGCATGACCACAGCTAGAGGTGGGATGAACACCGGTGCAAAGCTTTCTCAGGACGGAAAGATTCTGGTCTGGACCTAGATGGAGCAAGTCAACATCAAGAAGCGGGTCATCCACAAGTTGGAACTCGAGGAATAACTCTGATGAAAGCCGCCCGACTCGTTGCACTTCTCTCCCGCGCTCAAGTCGTCTCCGAGCTCTCTGATGATGCCTGGCTTGAGTTGTTCGAACAGGCATGTCAATGCCGGCTTGAACTCGTCGTTGGGGACAAATTTGCCTCTGTCATGCCGCCCTCCGTTTCACCACAGTGGTCTGAAGAGTTGATGAGTCAAACCCTTCAGAACTTGGCTCGTTGCCGAGAGCTTGTCGAGGTTCTCGACTTTTTGGAGGCCGACGGCATTCACGCGCTAGCCTACAAGGGTCCCACTCTCGCCGCCCTAGCTCACGGCTCCCCAACTCTCAGGACGTTCGACGATCTTGACCTGTGGGTTTCGCCCGAACAATACCGAGCTGCCGCCTGCTGCCTGCAAAATGCGGGCTATCAGTTTGCCGGGCACCCGGTACCGCGTTGCCATCTCATTCAGGCTTTTGAAACGACCCTTATACATCCTGAGCGACGGGTTTCCGTGGACCTCCATCGGAGCTTCTTGCCTCCCTCGATCCCCGTGCGCGATGAAGTGCTGAGCGAGTACCTGCAACAGGTGACGATTTTAGGTAGGCAGATTACCACCTTGAGCAACGAAGCTCTTCTGGTGTTGCTTCTGGCCCACGGTTCCAAGCATGCCTGGCGCGAGATTCGCTGGCTCTACGATGTCCACTGTTTGCTCGAAAGCCAAGACATGGACTGGACTCTCATCTATGAGTTGGCTCTTGAAAGCGGCTGCTTGAGAAGTTGCCAGGTCGGGCTACACCTGACCGATGTGCTCTTCGCGACTAGACAGATTTCAGAACTGTTTTGGCCTGATGCTGTAGCTAGGCAGCTCGCCCGGAGGTCTCTTGGCTTTTTGTCCAACGAGCGACCCACGCTCGGTGAGTTACAGAGTTACCATTGGGCCTTGTGTCCAACCCTCAGAAGCAAGGCGAGATACCTATTCTACACCATCTTGGCTCCTCACGAATTGGACTTGGCTTGGGTTGACCTCCCGGAGAACCTGTACCGACTCTACTACCTCCTGCGTCCAATCAGAAAAGCAGGCTCTCTCTTGTCGAAGTGAAATCGGCGGGAATGAGCAGTTCAAAGTATCAGCAGAACAAGAACACATCTAGCCATCCCAGCGGGGAGAGAGTGGTTGTCTATCACGAAGAGTCGAAAGACTCTATCGTTCTCAATCCCACGGGTTCCATCATCTGGAATAGTCTTGAAAACGCCAAGACCAAGAGTGAGGTGGTGGGCGAACTCAAGACAGCCTTCCCTGATGTGGCGGCAGTAGACCTCGAACGCGATGTTGAAGCTTACTTCACTGAGCTTCTGAAGAATAAACTGATTCTTGCCACGGATTGAATGGGGAAATCGATTCTGCACCTGTCATCTTATCACCGAATGTGAGAGGGTTCAGGGAGTCGCCGAGGATGTCTTTGGTCCCTGGAAAGCCTCCTTGGTGGAGCGGCCGTTTGGCCCCTGGAGAATAACTGCGAGCGATGGTGGCTGGGAAGTGTGCAGACCTCCCGAGATGGCTAGCCTCTCCGAGTTCTTCGATTTGCCGAATGAATTTGCCACTCCGGAGCTAGCGGTCAAAGCTGTGGAGTTTCAGGCCGTTGGTGCCAGTATCTCACTACAAGGGGCGCCGCTTGGTTTTCACGGAGCCTTGTTGGAGCGTGGCGGAGTGGGTCTTGCCCTCGTTGGTATCAAAGAGGCGGGGAAATCGACACTTTCGGCAGCTCTAGCCAGCTCGGGTTGGCAACTTCTCACCGATGATGCTTTTCAACTCGAGGAGACCGAATTGCGGGCTTTTCCTGTGGCACGACGAGCTCGATTGAGAGCGGGAAGTCGAGAGCACTTGCCGGAGTCCATCTGGACCGAGCTTTCGACCCGAAAGGGCAGTATGGTCCAAGAGGATGGTGGTGTTCTCTATCATCCAAGTTTTTGCCCCGATGGGGTGCTGCTGACTCACCTGGTTCTTCTCTCTTCAGAGCCCGGCAAGCTGCGAGAATTGGAAGAATCCGAGCTGATGCTGAGATCCGTGGTTCACAGCCACACCTACCATTGCGAAGGCCTTCCTAGCTCGCTGGCCAAGATCGCCTCTCTTTCCAATCGTGTTCGAGGATTTGAGATGGGCCGTATGCCACTTCAGGACCAGGCAAGAGTTTTGAGGAGTTTGAGTTGAAAACCAAGAGTGCCGTTGTTATGGTGAGCCGTCGTTGCAATATGAGTTGTGGCCATTGCAGCGTCGAGAGTCACCCCAAGATTAAGACCCAACCCACAGAGGAAGAGCTGCACAAACTCGTTGAGCGGTTGCTGGAGGCTGGAGTCGTTCAACTACAGTTTACCGGTGGTGAACCTATGCTTCGTCAGGAATTGGTTTTCGCTCTGATGCGTAAGGCCAAAGCCGTCGGGGTTAGAAGCTCCATGGTGAGCAACGGCTTTTGGGGAAAGAAGAAGGAGAAGGCCGCCTCAATACTCCGAGATCTGCGCTCGGCGGGGCTCGACCGTCTAGCTCTCAGCTATGATCGCTATCACGCTGAATTTCAAGGGCCGGAACCCCTGCTGAATATTCTGGACTCGGTCCAGGCCATGGGATGGGATGCT
>CAZVVF010000363.1:0-5135 GCA_964630575.1 uncultured Burkholderiales bacterium
AAACTCGGAGCGCTTCGCCAAGCTCGCCGCCAAGGGAGCGATGGTTCAGCGACCCCTGTGGGCTAGTACCTCCACAAAGAACCCGAGTTATCCCGACACCCTCTATGTCGATGAGCTGATCGGGCCAAGCTGTGTCAATACAGTGCCTGAAAAAACGCTGCGAGCGGCTCTCGACCACGGAAAAACGGAGGTGACGCTCACAAAGGAGAACGAATCCGAAGCGCGCGCCCAGTTGGCCGAACTGAAGAAGCTGGGCATTGACCTTCACCAGATCACCAACGTCCTGCTCCTTGAGGACGGGGTTTCCAAGTTCGCCAAGTCCTATCTCTCCTTGTTGGGGACCCTGGAGACCGCGTTAGGAAAGAGCGTATCCACTGGCGCTAATTCGTGACCTTAGCCAGCACGGTGACTAAGGAGAATCCGTTGGAGGAGGGTCTGCCTATACAGCGCCGATCTCAGTCTTGCGTGATCGTCATATTCGGGGCCTCGGGAGACCTGACTCAGCGCAAGCTTATCCCTTCGCTCTACCACCTCCGCAAGCAGGGCCTCCTTCCTCACAACCTCGCGGTTGTGGGGATTTCTCGAAGCAAGATGACCGATACCGAGTTTCGCGATCGGGTTAAGCCCAAGGGCGCAGGGGGAGAGGAGTGGGAGACTTTTGCGAAGGGGCTCTTCTATCTCTCCGGGAGCTACTCCGAGAACAGCTGCTATGAAGAGCTCAGCGAGAAGCTTGCCTCTCTTCAGTCTGAGCGGGAGATCCCGCCCAACGTGCTCTACTATTTGGCTGTCTCTCCCCAGGCCTTTCCGGTCATCGTAGCTCAACTCGGTGATCAGAAGATGAATCGAACCGATGGTTGGGTCCGAGTGATCTTCGAAAAGCCTTTTGGGACGGACCTCCAGTCGGCGTTGGCTCTCAATGTCGCCATCCATAAGACCTTCGACGAGTCGCAGGTCTACCGAATCGACCACTACTTAGGCAAGGAGTCGGTTCAGAACATCCTCACCCTGCGCTTTGCCAATGGGATTCTTGAGCCCCTTTGGAATCGCCGGTATGTGGACCACGTTCAGATCACCGCCTCCGAGACCTTGGGCGTGGGGAGCCGGGCCGGCTACTACGACCAAAGCGGGGCGCTCAGAGACATGATTCAGAATCACCTGATGCAGCTGCTGTGCTTGACAGCCTCGGAACCTCCCACCTCTTTCTCCGCCGACGCGGTTCGAAACGAAAAAGCCAAGGTGCTCTCTGCGGTTCGGCTCTACAAGCCCGACGACATCGATCTGCACACTGTGGCGGGTCAGTACACCCGGGGCTTTGTCGAGGGGGAAGAGGTGGCCGGGTATCGAGAAGCCGATGGCGTGAGCCCCAACAGCCAGACTCCCACCTACGCCGCTGTCAGGCTCTTCATCGACAACTGGCGTTGGGAAGGGGTGCCGTTCTATCTCAGGAGCGGAAAGTGTTTGCCCAAGAAGCTCACCGAGATCTCGATCTTTTTTCGCCAGGCACCTGTGGACCTTTTCTCCAAAGGCAGTCGCGAACCGGTGGGTCCTAACGTTCTGACCATTCGCACCGCACCCGAGGAGGGGGTCACCATGAGACTGGCCTCCAAGATTCCTGGTATGACCACCAACACGCGTTGGGTCAATATGGACTTCGACTACGGTGAAGCCTTTGGGACCCCCTCTCCAACCGCCTACGAACGACTGCTCCACGACTGTATGCTCGGCGACGCGACCCTCTATTCTCGAGCCGATGCAATCGAGTACGCGTGGCGGATCTGTCAGCCGATCCTCGACCGCTGGGACAGCCCCGATTTCGAGATTCCAAAGTATGAAGCCGGTACCTGGGGGCCCCAACAATCAGATGCGATGATCGAATCTGAGGGGCGCTACTGGCGGAAGGTGTAACCTTGAGTCATCCTTCTCTCTCAAGCACCTATCTAGGTGAGGAGTTTCCCCTCACCGAACTCGTGAAGCGATTTCGCGAAGAGTGGGCCAGGCGGCGCGATCACACCGACACGCCCGTTACCAGAGTCGCGAGCTTCAATCTCTTGGTGGTTAGCCAGGGCGAGGACGAAGAACGCTTGGTCGAAGTCCTCAAGGGTTTGATGGAAAGCCATCCAGCCCGCGTGATCTGGACCAAAATGATGGAGGGCCGAAAGTGGGAGGACTCAACGGCACGCCTGCATTTGGAGTGTGGCTGCGACGGTGTTCAGGTGTGCAGCGAGCAAGTGCAGATCTGCTGTGGTCAGCAACCAGAGAGAGTAGCTTCCTTGCTCTTGTCACTGATCCACGAAGGGCTTCCAACCCACCTCTTGTGGTGGAAATCGGGTCCAACCGAGGGGCCCCTCTTTGAGAGGATTTCCGATCGGAGTCAGCTCGTACTGGTGGAGCCCAACGACTGGCCCAGCTTCGCACAGTCTCTCCCGGATCTCTGGTTGACCTGCGACCGTCAAGAACACGCCTTTTATCCACTCATTTGGTATCAACTCACAGAAGCCAGGCAAAAGATCGCCTACGCCTACGGCGAGGGAGATATCGAGTTGGCTCTTCCCAAGCAGACCAACTCTTCAACAGCCGAAGCGGACCTTCTTACAATATGGCTCGAGACTCTGTTGCCGCACTCGGCTCGAACCTCGAGCCGCGCTCGCATCGTCTCCACAGCCGAATGCACCGAGCCAACGCTCAACTCGGCGATGCACAAACAGCCGCTCTTGCTGCAAAGCCCGCTCGACGCGGTTCGCGCGGCGCTCAACCGACCCACTCGAGACCCCGTATTCAAAAAGATGATTGAGCTAATTAAGGAGAGAGACTTTTGAGAACAATAGACATTCTGGATTCTGAGACCTTCACCCAGGTTGCCACTGAGCGGATCGCTCGAATTTTGTCAGAGAGGACACCCAGGTTACCCTTTCACATGTTTCTTTCTGGCGGCTCGACTCCGAAGGCCATCTATGCGGGCCTGGCCGAGGCCGACATCGACTGGACCGGTGTCCATCTCTGGTGGGGAGATGAGCGCTTCGTCCCCCCCGATCACGCCGACAGCAATTTCAGGATGGTCAAGGAACAGCTCTTGAGTCGGGTCGATATCCCAACCCAGCAGATTCACTCTTGGCCCATTCTGTCTACACCGGAACTCTCTGCAGAAACCTACGAAAGGGAGTTCCTCAGCTTCTTTGAGAACCTTCAGCACCGACTCGATCTTCAACTGCTGGGCATGGGCGATGACGGACACACAGCGTCTCTCTTTCCCGCTAGTCCGGCTCTAGAGGAGCGGGACCACCTCTGTGTGGCCAATCACGTCCAGGGCAAAGACAGTATCCGCTTATCCTTGACCTTCAAGGGGCTCGCGAGAAGTGAAAATGTCGTTTTCTTGGTGAAGGGTAAGGGGAAAGCCAAGGCGCTCAAGGAGGTCTTGGAAGATGGCCAGCATCCAGCCTCCAAGGTTTTCGGTCGAGAATCGACAGCGATGTGGGTCGACAGCGAGGCGGCCTCGCTTCTCAGTGGGGCGCCTTCAGCGTAGATTTGTTCTCCAATATAAAAAAGACCAACACTGGTGGTCTTTTTGTTTTTTCTGGGCCGCTGTGCGGCGATTTTCCAGGGCGTATGGACTCGGTCAAGTCCATACGCCCTGGTTGTAGAAAGTTGTTAAGCCTTCGCAGACGCTCGTCGAGAACGCCGTGACGCTTTAGGTTGGTCGCGAATCGTCCGCACGTAAGCGTGTAGCATTTCTGCTACCTTACGTTGTTGCGCAGACGATAGAGTAAAGAGTTCCTGAAGAGCCTCTCGCAGTTCTGAGTCCAAGACCTTCTCGGTCTTGTAACCTTCGATACGTTCTAGGAGATCATCCACCGGAATCTGCTCCGGAGCGTATCCCGCCACCAAAAGTGTGCGGTCTACATCAGCCTGAATGGCTCGTGCGATCTCTAAGACCTTGTCCTTCCGAGGAACATAACCATCTCTCTCGATCAGTGTTACATAGCTCGGGTCGATCTTGGCGAGTTCCGCCAACTTTCGACGGGTTAACTGTCGTGCCTTACGACGCTCCTTGACGTAATTGGCCCAATCCTGATTTTTCATCTTCTGACGCGCCCTCCTTCATATGAGACTTCGTCACACGATGAAGTATAACAAAGCCTGGAATGAAATAC
Organism: uncultured Burkholderiales bacterium; assembly: GCA_964630575.1. Lineage (GTDB taxonomy): Bacteria > Vulcanimicrobiota > Xenobia > Xenobiales > JADMJV01 > JAEXNA01. Next base: position 4,149 of record CAZVVF010000363.1, read on the forward strand.
AATAAAATCTAGAGAAATGTTCATACTATGGAGACATATTCAAGCGATTTTTCGGGATCTTCTCTAGAACGGACCCTTAAAATTCTCGATTTCATCACCTTGGAGAAGCATTTCACTTACATCAAAAAGGCGATTGTCTGACCAATCCTGAGCATTCTCTGCTTGTTGTATTCTTCCGGTTTGATCCATCCAAGTGCCTAATCGGCTGTAGTGTGGACCTCTGTTTTCCGTGGCAAAGAGGTTCCAGCCTACGAACACACTTTCTTCCATGTTAAGGGAAAAAAGATGCCCGAGGCTCGGGGCGACATCCATTTGTCCACCAAAGTCGCGGGAGAGAGCGGGGCGCTGAGGCGTGCTGAGTCCCAAGAACTCTTCCACGCTCCCAACCATGAACGGAACGGCCTCGCGCTCAGGATAGACCGGGTAGCCTTGGCTTTTCATGTCCGAGGCGGAGAGGTTTGCGTCGTGGTCACCGGCCAAGCAGATCACGGTCTTTCGTCCGCGCTCGGTCTTGGAGAGTCGGGTCATGAGGTCCTTGACGGCCTTGTCCCGAGCCGAACAGCAGCGCAGGTAGCGCCTGACCATACTGACGGACTTCTTAGGGGGAAAGTCTACCGGGACGTTCGACGTCTCGGAGTAGGGGTGGTGACACATAACGGTCACCACATACATAAAGTAAGGTTCTGAGGCCGACTCAGCGACCTCCAGGACCTGGTCGAAAAGAGCGGCGTCTGTGAGGCCCCAACCACGAATATCCTTCTTAGGATCCTTGGCCGGTAGATCGTCGCGGAAGTACCGCTCTTGGAACCCGTAAGATTTGGATATCACACCAGCGTTCCAAAAGCTGGGCTCCACAGGTTCGTAGTAATAGGTCTTGTAGCCCTCTTCCAGAAACAGCTTCGGGAGTCCGAAATAGGCGTTTGTGGGATAGACGAAGGGCAGCGACCGAGAGGCCGGAGGGTGCAGAGAATTGAGAAAGACAAACTG
>CAZVVF010000364.1:0-5134 GCA_964630575.1 uncultured Burkholderiales bacterium
TCGTCCTTTCATTGTGGATTCCGTGTGTCACGAACTCAAGAGAATGGGCTTGGAACTCCAGTATCTCGTCCACCCTGTTATGATGCTTCAGCGGAGCGAAGAGGGCGCACTGCTCAAGGAGTTCGACGGGCCGAATTCGGTCGCCGAAGTTTACGAACTCTTCCTCATCGAGCGTGTCCCCGACGAGAGGCTGAGCGAGGTTGAGGAGCGGGTTGGACAGGTCCTTCGGGACGTGAAGGCAGCCACCGACGACTACGGAGCGCTGCGCAGCCAGGTGACGGCTCTCTGCGAGCGCCTGGGGATGTTGGCCGAGAAGCACTCGGCCGAGCCGGTGGCCGAGCAGATGAAAGAGTGTCAGGAGTTCTTGCACTGGTTGGATAACCACAATTTCGTATTCTTGGGTTATCGCGAGTACGATCTGAGCGAGACCGAGACCGGTCGCACTCTGCAGATCCATCCGGGCAGCGGGCTTGGGATCTTGCGCGACATCAGCCAGAGTCGCTACGGTGTTCCGGTTCCTTTTACCGAGTTGACCGAGAACTTGAAAGAGCGGGTCACCGGAGGTCCCCCGATCATCGTGACAAAGTCCGATCGGGAATCGACGGTACACCGACCGGTTAAGCTCGACTACGTCGGCCTCAAGAAGTTTGACGATGACCTCAACGTGGTGGGGGAGGTCCGTTTTATGGGGCTCTTCACCTCCAGTGCTCTGACCACACCGGTCAAGGATATCCCTATTCTCCGACGGCGCTTGAAGCAAGTCTTGGAGTTGGACGACGCGATTGAGGGCTCACACGACTTCAAGCAGATCGTCACCATCTTCAACTCCATGCCTCGCGAGGAGCTCTTCTGGTCTCCAGCCGACGTTCTGCACCGCGACATTCGCACCATCATGACCATGCAAGGCGAGCACGACGTGCGGCTCACCATGCGGCCCGACCCGCTTCACAGGGGCGCGTTGGTCATGGTGATCATGCCGCGTGACCGCTTCAATACAGAGGTTCGGCATCGTGTCCAAGAGCATCTGGAACAGACCTTTCAGGCCTCACACGTGGACTATCAGCTCTCCATGGGAGAAGACGAAGAGCAGGTTCGGTTCCACTTTTTCTTGACCACCGACGTCGAGTTGTCGTCCATCGACCTACCGGGCTTAGAGTCTCGCGTTGTGGATATGACTCGGACCTGGTACGACCAACTCACAGAGCGCCTGGTCTCCACTCACGGTGATTCCGGACTGCGACTGGGTGAGAACTTTTATCGGGCCTTCCCGGATGGCTATATGGCGAACACCAGCTTCGGCATGGCGGTTCGCGATATCGAGAACTTGATCGCTCGGGTGGAGGACGGCCAGGCCTACCGAGTCGGTCTTTTCAATCCGAGCCAAGGCCAGTACGACGAAGAAGCGAGTTCGGTTCGAATCTATCACGATAAGGTCAGTCTCGTGCTGAGCGATGTCTTACCTATTCTTGAGAATCTGAGCTTGAGGGTTCTCTTGCAGAGTTCTCAAAAGGTGGATTTCCGCCACAATGGAGAGAATCATCAAGCCTCGATCGACGTGTTTCGAGTTCTGACTATCGACAGCAGAGAGCCGATCGACCTTCGCGAGCATCAAGAGCGATTGATCGAGGGCATCACCGCGCTGCTGATGAAAAAAGCCGAGAATCATCCCCTGAACGGACTCATCATTTCCGGTGGTCTGACCTGGCGGGAAGTCGGCCTTCTCAGAACCTACGCGGCTTATCTCTCTCAGGTCTCGGTGGCTAAGAGTCGCCGCTTTATCACTCAGACGCTGTTGGCGCACCCCAAATGCTCTGCCTTGATTTATCGTTACTTCGACGCCAAGTTCCGCCCCGAACTGAGCGACAGAGAGCCGATATTGGCTAAGCTCAAGGAAGAGTTTTTCGATTCCCTCAACGAGGTCAAGTCGTTGGCCTATGACCACACCTTGAGAGCTCTGTTCAACCTGGTTGTGGCAACCGTGCGCACCAACTTCTTCCTGGATAAGGGGTACATTTCGCACAAGATAAGCTCGCGAGATGTGCTAGAGATGCCAGAACCTCGTCCTCTCTACGAGATCTTCGTGGTCGGACCCAATGTCGAGGGCATTCACCTTCGAGGCGGCCAGGTCGCACGTGGTGGTCTGCGCTGGAGCGATCGCCCCGATGACTATCGCACGGAGGTCCTCGGGTTGATGAAGACCCAGATGACCAAGAACGCCGTGATCGTACCTGTCGGGTCCAAGGGCGGCTTCGTTATCAAGAACGCTCCGTTGGACCGCGAGGCGCTTCGCGGCTACGTGGAAGAGCAGTACAAGACGTTCATCAGGGGTCTGCTGGACCTCACCGACAACAACAAGGGTGGCAAGACGCTCCACCCGCAAGGCCTCGTGATCTATGACGGGAAAGATCCCTATTTGGTCGTGGCCGCTGACAAGGGTACGGCGACTTTTAGCGACATCGCTAATGAGGTCTCCAGTGAGTATGACTTTTGGCTGGGCGATGCTTTCGCTTCCGGTGGTTCCTACGGCTATGACCACAAGGTCCAGGGAATCACAGCTCGAGGGGCGTGGGAGTGTGTCAGACGGCACTTCTTCGAACTCGGACTCAATGTTCACGAAGACGAATTCACGGTCGTTGGTATCGGAGATATGTCTGGAGATGTTTTCGGAAACGGGATGCTCTATACCGACAAGATTCGGCTCCAAGCGGCCTTCAACCACCTCCACATCTTCATTGACCCCAGCCCTGATGCCGCCACCTCCTACGCGGAGAGAAAGCGGTTGTTCGAACTCCCGAGGTCAACCTGGAGCGACTATGATCCGAGCTTGATAAGCAAGGGTGGCGGAGTGTTTGAAAGAGCCTCCAAGTCCATTCCTCTGAGCCCTGAAATGAAAGCGATGTTGGACGTTGAAGCCGACACTCTCAACGGGCAAGAACTCATTCGCAGTATCCTGAAGATGCGTGTCGACCTACTCTGGAACGGTGGTATCGGAACCTACGTCCGACAGTCCGGCGAGACGGACGCGGATGTGGGAGACAGTTCGAACGATGCTGTGCGTATCACGGCTGCAGAACTGAGAGCCCGCGTCGTGGGCGAGGGTGGCAACCAGGGATTCACTCAACTAGGTCGGATTCAGTTTGGCCGCTCTGGCGGTCGCATCAATACCGACGCCATTGATAACTCAGCCGGTGTCGATATGAGTGACCACGAGGTGAATATCAAGATTCTCCTTCAGCCGCTCGTGTCGCACGGGGACCTGAGTTTTGAGCAGCGCAACGAGATTCTCGAGAGCATGACCGACGAGGTCAGCGAATTGGTGCTCAAGGATAACTACTGGCAGTCCTTGTGTCTCTCCATTGCAGAGATTCGCTCTCGGGAAGATTTTGAACTGTTCTCTACCCTCATGGACTATTTGGCCGAGTATGGGCCGCTGGACAAGAGAGTGGAGTATCTGCCGGACGCCAAATCGGTGCTGGAGAGGATCCGAGCTCGCGAGGGCTTCTCCAGACCGGAACTCGCGATTCTCCTGGCTTACACCAAGATGGGCGTGTACCGCCGCATCCTGGAGACGGACTTCCCCGACGAGCCGCTCTTTCAGCACTACCTGTTAGATTATTTCCCCACGCTGCTCAAAGAGAAGTACGCCGACCGAATTAAGAAGCACTCGTTGCGACGGGAGATCATCGCGACTCAGTTCACCAACGTGGTGGTGGACCTCTTGGGCATCACCTTTGTGCACCGCACGATTCGAGATACGGGAGCGACGCCCATCCAGGTGATCCGCGCTGCCTTAGCAGCCTTGGAACTCGTTGATGCGAAAGAGTTCTTGGCCAAGCTGGGTGCCTTCGACGGCAAAGTTTCGGCGGACCACTTCTACACGGTTCTGTCCGGGTTGGTGCGGGCGCTGGAGAATGTCGTGAACTGGATACTGCTAACGGATGCCGACCTGTCTAGCTTGAGTCACTTCATCAGTAACTACACGGCGCGTCTCAAGCAGCTCAGGAGCGGCCTGCACGAGATCCTTCCTCCGGCGCAGCAGCAGCGACTGGCTGGGCTCAAGGAGCGCTTTCTGAAGATGGGCTTCAACGATGATTTCGCCGGCTACGTGGCCTCACTGGACTACGTGCCGAGCGGTATTGGGATTGTGGACAATGCGCGCATCGCCGAGGTTCCCCTCGGGGAGGCGGCCCAGAGGTTTTACGAAGTGGGAGAGAAGTTGCGCTTCTCTTGGCTTCGAGAGCAACTCCGCCAGGTACAGACCTCGGACAAGTGGCAGACCATCGCTATTGTTGGGCTCATCATGGACCTTCGTCAGATTCAATTGCGGTTGTCGCTGGAAGACGTCGATCTCGACAGCTTGCCCGGAAATCCGGTGGCTCGCTACCAGCAGTTCCTCAACGAGATTCTCTCGGAGGATGCGTTTGGTCAGGCCAGTGGAGACGTTCTGGCCAGACTGTTGGCTCAGATCGCCGAGGGGGCTCGCCGCAAGGCTATCGAGGGCTCGGTGGAGCGTGAAGCGCTCCCCTCGGGTGCTCTGTAGAGGGTCGAGGTGGGCGCCGCCAGTGGCGGCGCCCACCAGGCTGCGGTGAGTGGAGAGTTGGATGCAGGCGAGACCTCTGTTGTCGCATTGGACACTCCACTTTCCGCGGCTCGATTAGACCACGGATTCGCTTAGAGACCTAGGATGTTACTGGCCGTCGATCTCGGTTTGAGAACAGCTTGGTCGGTATGGGATGTGGAAGGGAATCTGTGTCGCTTTGAAAGCCGCCGTTTCTCCAGCCGGAGCCGACTCAAATCGGGCGTACCGACGATACTCCGCAGCCTGCCTCCCATAGCCGTTCTCGTGGCTGAGGGGGATGCTCGGCTGGCCAAGGTCTGGTTCGGCTTCAACAAGGAGTGGGAGACGGAGCTCGTGCAAGCCCAGATATGGCGGCGGGATCTGCTCTACGCTCGGCAGCAGAGGAGTGGTTCGTCGGCGAAGGGTAGCGCCATCGATATCGCCGGTCGGATCATTCGGACAGACGGGTGCGGACACCCCAATCGGATCAATCATGACACGGCAGAGGCTATCCTACTGGGGTACTGGGCTGTGGTGAATCGCGGCTGGAGAACGGCCGATACGTCAGAGTGGCGG
>CAZVVF010000365.1:0-5134 GCA_964630575.1 uncultured Burkholderiales bacterium
TCTGATCCTTTTGTGGATCGGCGTGTGGATGCACGGCAAGAGTCAGGCCAATGTTTGGCAACGCTACATCAGAGAGAAGCTCGGCACAGCGCTCACTGGACGCTCGGCTTGGTTTTTGTTTGGCCTGAGTTTTCTGGTGGTCTATCGCGAAGCCTTTGAGACGATTCTCTTTTGTGTGGCCATTTGGAATCACGGCAACGGGGCGGCTATGCTGGCCGGTGCCGTGGTCGCTGCGCTCATTCTCACCGCTGTCGCCGTGGCGATGCTGTGGTGCAGCAAGAGGTTGCCGATACGGCAGTTCTTCGCCTATAGTTCGACCCTGATCGCGGTCCTTGCCGTGGTCCTCATTGGAAAAGGGGTCGCTGCACTTCAGGAGGCTGGCACCATTTCGGTTCACACCTTGGTCGGACTTCCGCGAGTCGAACTGCTCGGCATGTATCCCACCATGGAAGGGGCCGCCGCGCAGATGGCGATGCTGTTCCTGTTGGGACTAGGATTCGCCTACAACTGGCGCGCAGGTCGAGAGCAAGGATAAGTCTGCTTCGGGGCGATCTCCGGCAGTTCGACTTATTCTTAGGCGGGAAACATAAGTTTTTTCGTGAATGGGGCGAGCCGTGGGAATCACAGGTGATATTGCTCTAATTCTGATCTCGTCCTTGATCTGCGCCTTGATGGCGCAACGACTAGGTTTTCCTCTTCTGCTAGGCTACATCGTGGCCGGCGTCGTGGTGGGCCCCAACACGGGGGGACCAACAGTGAGCGACAGCCACGACATCGAGCTGTTGGCCGACATCGGAGTCGCTCTCTTGCTCTTTACTGTGGGCATGGAGTTTCCACTCGAGAAGCTGCGTCCGGTTCGAAACATCGCTTTAGTCGGTGCTCCGTTACAGATGTTCCTGGTGACGGTGTACGGCTTTGGGTTGGGTCGGTTGATGGGCTGGGACCCTGTCCAGTCCACCTGGTTCGGGGCCCTCATTTCGATCTCATCGACCATGGTCGTTCTCAAGGTCCTTCTCAACAAGGGGCTGATGGAGACCTTGTCCAGCAAGGTGATGGTGGCCATTCTGGTCGTCCAGGATCTCGCGGTCATTCCACTCATGATTCTTCTCCCGGCCTTAGGGAATCTTCAGGCCGGTTTATCCATCTTGCTCACGGCAACGCTGAAAGCTGTGGCTCTGCTCCTCTTTATGGGCGTTTTTGGGAAGCGGCTGCTACCGTGGGTGCTGCGACGTGCGGCCAGATGGAAGTCCAGAGAGCTCTTTATTGTTGTCGTCTTGGGGATGGGACTCGGCGTTGGATATCTCACCTATCTGGTGGGGCTCTCCTTTGCCTTTGGTGCCTTTTTGGCTGGTCTGGTATTGAGCCGCTCGGAATACCGACACGAGGCGCTCACGGATATGATACCCCTCAGAGAGGTCTTCTCGCTTCTCTTTTTTGCGAGCGTGGGAATGCTCGTGAGTCCCTTCTTTGTACTGGACAACCTGCCTAGGATTTTGGGAGTGACCCTCGCCGTTCTGGTCGGTAAGGGACTTATCTTGGCGATAACCACGCGCGCCTTTGGCTACCGAAAAATCATCCCTCTAGCGGTGGGCTTGTCGATGGCTCAGGTCGGTGAGTTCTCCTTTGTTCTGGCTCGGGTTGGTCAAGGGGCCGGGGCTGTCAACGACGACGTCTTTTTTCTGATGGTCTCGGTAGCGGTGATGACCATGGCCCTCACCCCCTTTAGTGCAGAGCCGACCTATCGTCTCTACCGTTGGTTCCTCGCTCGCCAGGGAATCCAGATCGATGTCGAGCAAGGTTGTCCCTCTGCTGAGGGTAGAATTCTTGTGGTTGGCTACAACGAAATCGGTGAGTTCGTGAGCGGAATTCTGGGCAAGATGGGCCACAACCCGCTCATCCTCGAGCACGACCAAGGACGCTGTCAGGTGGCCAAGTCCGTTGGGCTCGATACGATCTGCGCCGAGGAGACCTCGTTGGAGGTTCTAGAAAAGGTGAACGCCTCAAAAGCCGCGCTCGTGTTGCTCACCACTATGGACAAAATTGCTATTCAGAAGTGGGTGAAGTTTTTGACCGCGGCGTCAGACTCGGTGCCCATGGTCGTGTTGGCAACCAGTCACGAACAGGCGATCGCGCTCTCGGAGAAGGGTATCAAGCAGAGTATACTCGCACCCTTTGAGGTGGGTCTTGAGTTTCTTCACCAGGCTCTTTTGGAGCTCAAGTACGAGGGCGTCGAGGCTCACGCTATCCTCGACGAGGTTCGTCAGAATTACTACACCTGGGACAACGAGGGAACCAAGTCGGACCTCGCCGGGCTGAGAATGGAATGGTTCACCAATGAGGCCCATCACGAAGGAACCTTGGCTGATTTTTCGGTGAGGAAAAAGACGGGGGCCTCTGTTGTGGCCGTCATGCGTGGTGAGGAACTGCTCACTGACACGGGGGCCGACTTCCGGCTGCTCCCTGAGGACAAGGTCGCGGTCGTGGGTTCTAGACTTCAGCGGGCAGCTTTCAGTGACTGGGCTCGAGGATCTGGGGAGACTCCAAAAACACTAGAAAAGGTCTAGCGTCTTGGGCCTTGGACGATCTGGCTGCGGAGGAAGTCTTTCCAGCCATCGGGGAGCTTGCTCATCATCAAGGAGTTGCGATCGCGCTGGCTCATTTGGTTGGGGTTTTGGAACGAGATGTGACTGCTGCTCTCCAAGAATTTCCCTGAAGTCTTCTTTTCGCTGACAACCTTTTTCATCTGTGCTAGGACCGCCGAGGCTTGCTTTTTGGTCTCGCTATCCGAGCTTTCTTTGCGCACCGTTTCACAGAAGACCCCGAGATCGATGACTCGCGGGGTGGACTGAGACTGGGTGGAAACCTTGGTTTTGTCGCGGGCTTTGTCCAACATTTTTCTGACCTGACGGCGGTCGTTCTTGTGATTCAAAAGGGTGCCGAGTTTGTCTAGGTTCTCGAAGAGGGGAGTGACCTGTTCCATATCGTAGGCGGCGATGGTCGAGGCTCCCTTTGCCTCTTTCACAACGGCACCGGCAAGCTCACGGTTGTTGGGGGCCTTTCCGCTGAGTGCGGGGTAGGGAGTAAAACTTTGGTTGGGGTTTCGGGTGACGGCGACGTCGATATCGGCCTCAGAGGCCACCATGAATTCGGTGCAGCCTTCCAGAGCCTTCAGCACGCTCAAGTTGCCGAGCTGACAAGAGTCCAAAACGATCAGCCCGGTCTTTATCCCGGATTCTTGGTGCTTCTTGGTGAGCACCCGAGAGACGTCTCGGATGGGGAAGCCACCCACTCGGGCCTGGACACCGGGCGTTCCGTGACCGTTGAGGACAAGGACGTTGTTCTTTTCGGGGTCCAGATGTTGACCCACAAACTCCTCGAAGTCACTCCTGGAGGGTTGCCCTTGAGGGTCCTCTTGGAGCATGGGCGAGTCGATGTTGCCGGTTGTCTTGTCGTTTCCTTCGAGTTGCCAGGTACGGCTCCCGGAAAAACTGAGGTTGGATTTGTCGAATTTCTTCTGGGCCAGGATCTCCTTGGTTTGGGAGAAGGCGGTCTTCAGAAAAAGACCGGCTAGGGGCAAGCTCAAAATTAGCATTCCGGCAGGAGCCAAAACCGAGGCGGCAGCGGCTCCGACGCCGAGCACTCCCCCCATGATCGCTAAAGTCGGGTCCACGGCTGGGGTGGAGTCCCCGTCTTTGAACACTCGTCCAACGGCGCTGATATCGGCTCGGTCTTTGAGGGTTCTCTCTTGAGCTTCAAAATGCAGCCCCTTGGTCTTGGCCAGACGCGGGTCAGAGTGGTCCAAGTAGGAGAGAATTTTGCGGGGTCTCAAGCCGTTTTGTGGGCCCAGTTTCATGGCCACAAGTGTATCATAAGCCAGAAAGAGAATCCAAGTTTTTTAGAATGGCGTTAGTTGTCGGGTCCAAACGCGGGGGCCAGGCCGACACCAGCGCCGAACAGGGCCATGGGAACCGATTTGGTGGCGATGGCCATGGGCACGGAGAACAAGCCGACGGTGATCCCGGCGATCTTCCATCCATCGTTGTTTCCAGAAAATGTGAAGGTGTCTCGAGGCTCTGCCGAGACGGCCTGAGGTTGGGCCTCGGACGAGCGTTGTAGGGGAGACGGCTTTATGGTTTTGGCTGGCGCGTAGTGCGCTGTTCGTGAAATATTCATAACTCTGCAAGCATCTTAAGTTTCTAGCGTCACGAAAACGTCAAAAGGCGGGCAGGGACGCTCGCTCTGGTTCTTGACGGAAAGCAAAGGGATTCGTTAGCCGTGCGCATAAACGGTCGCAACAAGCCCAGGTTACTAAGTAGCCGGACCGGAGATTTTTCCAATGCGACGTATCCTGTAGGTTCTAGTCTGTCTGGCTCTGTTGCTGGGTGTGAGCGGCCAAGCGTGGGCGCAAAATTACACCAGCGAGGAGCTGGACACCCTGGTCGCGCCTATCGCGCTGTATCCCGACCCCCTTCTCACCAATATTATGGTGGCTTCCACCCACCCCGACCAAGTGCAGGCGGCCTATGATTATGTCATTCGCGACGACCACAGTGATGTCAGCGGACAGGGTTGGGACGACAGTGTGAAGGCTCTGTGCGCTTACCCCGAAGTGCTCGAAACCTTCGGCGGAAACCCTGAGTGGGTCTCGGCCCTGGGCTGGGCGACCACAAACCAGCAAGGAGACGTGAGCGATGCGGTGCAGCGTTTCCGCTTTCAAGCCAAGAGCGCGGGGAACCTGAAGTCCGACGACAAGATCAGTGTCATCGAAGAGGGCACGGTGATCCGCGTGGAGCCAGCAAACCCCCAGATCATCTACGTCCCCAGCTACAATCCGGTGGTGGTCACTCAGCCAGCTACGTTCGGTACGGTTTTGACCTACAGCGCAGGGATCGCAGCGAACGTCCTTCTCTGGCGCAACGTCTTTAACTGGAACAACAACTGCTTCTATCATCCACCCCACGGATGGTATCCTCGCGCCGGCTACTATCGACCCTATGGTGCGTCGGGGGTCTACAACCGGAACAACATCTGGAGCCCCAACCGAAACGTCAATATCAACCGACCCGTCAATATCGGCAGCATCAATATCGGCAACGGCAACCGCCCAGGAGTGGGCAACCGTCCTGGTCAACCG
>CAZVVF010000366.1:0-5129 GCA_964630575.1 uncultured Burkholderiales bacterium
CGACGAATCACGCTGACCCTGCTCGTTCTTTCCTTTCTGACCATCGCCTGTACCCTGGTGGGTGACCATTTCAGAACTCTCCAGGTAGAAGCCTACGAACGACGTCTCGAAGGCCTGCAACTCCTGGACGAACTGAGTGCCGGCAGCGATCGCCTCACAGCCAGTGTGAGAGCCTACTCCGCCACCGGGCAACGGCGCTACTGGGAAGCCTTTGAGGACGAGATTCAGGTCGCCCGCACGCGCGAACAAGCCGTTGAGAGGCTGCTGAAATTGGGTCTGAGCGAATCCGAACAGACACTCTTGAGAAAAGCCAAGCAGAACTCGGATGCCCTCGTCTCGCTAGAGAGTGAAGCCTTTGAAGCCGCTGGGCAGGGGGACTTAGAAACGGCCATTCGCATTGTCTACAGCGATGAGTATCGCCGGCGGAAGGCCTCCGTGACGACGCCGATTAAAGATTGTCGAATCTCTCTGGAGGCTCGACTCGCGAAGGAGGCCTCAAGCCTAGCCCACCGCTCGACTTTTATGGCCGATCTGAGCTTGTTGGCCATACTCATCAATGTGACCGCGATACTCAGTGCTCTGTTCTTTTTCTACCGCCGTCAGGTCGTCAATCCTCTGGCAGACCTCAACCAGAGTCTGAACGATCTCCTCGCGCAAAAGCCCGATGTCATCATCAGCCATCAAGACAACACCTCGGAGATCGGCGAGATCGCCCGATCGCTGGAATCCTACCGCCAAGCCGCCGAGACAGCCAAAGCCGAGCGATGGATAAAGGACCACGTCAATGACATCTCCGGTTCGCTCCAGACCGCGCAAACGCCCAAGGAGTTTGGCGAGCGTTTACTCTCCAAACTCATGCCGCTGCTCGACGCCGGATGTGGGGCCTTCTACCGAGTCGAGAATTCCAGGCAAAAACTCTGCCTTCTGGCCGGCTATGGAATTCAACCCCCGGAGTCCTCGGAGAGCAGCATCGGAATGAATGAGGGTATCCTCGGTCAATGTCTCAAGGAGAACAAGACCCTCGTGATCACCGACCTCCCAGCCGACTATATCAAGATCGCTTCAGGGACTGGAGCCGCAGCCCCCAAGGTCCTTCTGACGGTACCGATCCTGGCGCTCGACCGTGCCATGGGCGTCCTCGAAATCGCCCTCTTGAAGCCCTTGGACGATCAACGAGCGACTCTCCTCGACGAGGTCGCCAAGACGATAGCCCTCAATCTTGAGATCCTCAACCGCAGCCTCGTGGCATCGGTCACTGCCCAGGACGAACAGCCATAGCGACTACGGCAACTCCGACAACTCGAAGACGGAAACAGCGGTCTGACGCCCCTTCACAGGAACCTTGCCGAGGTGGCGAGCCGCGACGATGTCGCCGCACTCGTCGACCACCTCCTTGGTGGCCAGCACGCAGGTCTTTAGCTCAAAATGCGAGGCCAATCCCATCACCCTAGAAGCCGTGTTCACAATGTCGCCGACCGCCGCGTACTCCAATCGCTGAGCCGACCCCACACTTCCCATCACCACTCGTCCCCTATGGAGGCCCACCTTCAGGCCCACCTTGGGGTGTTCGTTCTCGGTCCAGGTCTCTTGCCAACTCTGAAAGGCCGCGAGCATCTCCACAGCGGCCTTTACCGCACAGCGCACGTGATCGGGCGTTGGTGAAGGCGCGCCGAAGATCGCCATCACCTCATCACCGGCGAACTGCTTAACCATGCCACCGTGGCGATAGATGACCTCAACCAAAAGAGAGAAATGCTCGTTGAGAAACTCCATGAGCTCAGATGGCGTAATGCGCTCAGCCAGAGGTGTGAAGCCACTGATATCAGCGAAGAGTATGGTCACATCCATCTCCCTTGCCGTGAGCACTGGGGAATCGGAATTGTCGACGAGGGCTTCGGCCACCTGGGGACTGACGTATCGTTCTAGGAACTTGTGAAGCCGTGTCCGGTCGCGGTCGAGAGCATGATTTTTCAAGGCGGAACTGGTCTGCTCGCTCAAGGCTGCGACCAACTCCAAATCGCTATTTTGAAACCCTTCGTGATCAGACTTGAGGGACAAGTCCAGATAGAGCATCCCCACAACGTCGTTGTCTTGGGTCAAGGGAGCAGCCAAGACCGAATTGTGAGTGTGGGAGGCTGCTACTTGGGGCTGTCCGTTCAGGGGTTGCTTCATCAGACTTGAGCGACCTGTGGACAGGACGCTTTGCAAGACCTCAAAGCTGTGGGGCTCTAGTCCTTCGAGTTCGAACCCATGGCCAAAGCGCGCTTCGAACCGTCCCTGCTCCCCGCGGTAGGCCACAAAGCCTCGCTCGGCTGAGACCAGAGCCACGGCTCCGTCAAGCAAGGTTTGCAGAACAGAATCCAAGTCGCCCGTCTGACTCACGGAGTGAATCACGAAACTCAAAAAATTGAGCCGCTCACGGAGCGAGGCATTCTGTCGAGCGAGCGCCGCACGAGCTCGGCTTAGTTCCAGATGGGTCTTGACTCGAGACCTCACCACAGGCGGAGAAATCGGCTTGGTGATGTAGTCCACCGCTCCCAGTTCAAAGCCCCGAGTCTCGTCGGTCACCGCGTTCATGGCGGTGACGAAGATCACGGGAATGTGGCGAGTCGATTCCTGACTTTTGAGCCGTTCGCAGACTTCGTAGCCATCCATCTCAGGCATCATAATGTCCAAAAGAATCAGCTCTGGAGGCGGGTGCGCCTGGGCGCGCGCTAAGGCTTGTTGACCATTTTTGGCAACCACAGGCCGATACTCGTCCTTCAGAAGATCGACTAACAGTTTTAAATTGAGTTGCTCATCATCGACAATGAGAATTCTGGCTCTTTCGGGCATTGGCTTGAGCCATAGTTTGCTTCATTGGTCGGATGGCTCCTCCCAAAGAAGCGGCTTAACACCATATGCGCTAGCGCGGACCCCGCGCCCACTCAGCTCCGAGGTGAACTGTGCGAGACATAAAAAGTTTACAATCAAACCTTCTTGGATTAATGATTTCTCTGGCGATTTCGAGTAGAATCAGAGGATGGGAGATTTTTCATGATCCGATCGACTCAGCTACAGAGCAAGCAAACTCACTGTCAGCATCACTCGCCCCAGGTTCCTCCGAACAACTCCCCACCAGCCTACGCACCGAGCGCAGGCCCCCAGAGCTTCAACGGATTTGGAGCCGCACAACACGGCAACGCGCTGTGCGACCTGTCTCAAGGTTGGCAACAGTTCGCTGGGAGTTCGAACCCTTCTCAGACGCGGGTCGCGGTCATTGACGATTTCAATACAGCCCACGGCGGCCAAGTGGCAAGCGCGCTCCAGCAAAACGGTGCCGACACTCTCAATTTCAACATTGGACAATCCGGCACCAGCCGAAGCGCCTCCATCGCCACCTCCCTGCAAGACATCGCCCGGAGGCTCGATAGCGGAGAGAAGATCGATGCCGTCAATCTTTCCCAGCAAGACTTCGCAGGCGATCAAAACAGCCAGGCCATCCAGCAGGCCATATCCTACATTCAGAGTCGACACGGAGTTCCTGTGGTTGTAGCCGCTGGTAACGGTGGCCCCAACCGGGTGAACAGACTCGCTTCGGGCGCCTCCTTGGTGGCGGCCAATGCGAGTCGAGGCAGCGACGTTCTCGATCCCAACAGTTCCGTTGGGAATATCGCCCAATCGGCGGACACCTCGTCGATCGCCTCGGCCCTGGTGGCCGCGAGAGCCGGCCAGCTCAGAAGCCAAGGATTGGACCTCAACTCCATCGTTTCGAACCTGCAGAATCAAGCCCGCTTCCAGGGTGGGGCTCTAGACTAAACCTTCTGACACTGAGTCAAAATAAAGCTCCGCACCTCCTTCGCCTCATCCTCGTCGAGATCAGCAAAGCTGCAGCCGAAATCGCAGACCCCAGGTTCGGCCTCTCGGGCCCAAACCACGAGGGCGTCGGTCTCCAAGTGACACCAGCCCAACGGTAGCATGACCGTAAGATGCTGGCCCACCGAGACTCCACCACGAAATCGAAAGCCGAGACCGGTGCTCGAGAGATCGCGCAACGAGAGACTGACGGGCCTCTCTTCCACAACCGCCTCCACCGCCATGGGGTACTCAAGCCGAAACGTCCGACGACCACCGTGCTCATCGAAATGGTCCAAGAGTCGGAGAATCGCCGACTCGACCTCTTGGTCCAGGTCCTGAAACTCCAAACCATAGACCCAAGTCCCACCCAAAAGACAGCGCGACCAACACACGCGACAACGAACCTCCAGGATCGAAGGCAGGTTGGCGGCAAAGCGACTCAGGGGGAGCTGGAAGGTCACCAGCGATTCCAGTTTCAGTTCGCTCTCAAGATTGACCCGCATCCCTCCCAGGGTCATGTCGACGAGAAAAAGATAGGTTTCCTGGGGCTGACTCGCGTCCTCAAAATATTGAACGCGGAGCATCTTGTTGAACTTTGACTTTTTACGTTCTTGACGGCGACGTTCTCGGCTCAAGACAACTCCAGTCAAGTTGATTCGTAGTCATAGCGAGTCGTTCTAGGGGGGGTCTCGAAGGGCCTCTGGAGCGCTCAAACGGGGAGTTCTCCTACTCTATCAAAGATCGTGTCCCTCAGGATTTGCCCCCCCTCTTGCCGAATCACACTCTATGAAGAAACCTTCCCTGCCAACGCCTCTCCCCATCACCGACACGGTCCAGAAGCTCCGTGAACGGGGCTACCACGCCTGCGCTGACGAGAGCACCTCCCTTCAGCTTTGGATGGGACCCACCGCCAACAGCTTCAGAGCGTTTTGCCACACACACGCCGGGCCCTCATTCGAGGCTATTGAACACCCCACCGATCACGGAGCGCTCACGATCACAGCGGGCTCTGAGAAGGCCACGCCGACCCTCCTCGATCTCCTGGACCGCTTCAGGAATCATACAGCCTTATTTTTCGATCTCGATGACACCATTGTGGATACCTCCGAAAGCTTTGACCGGGTGATCTGTGACATGGTGGAAGCCAAGAGCAGGATCAAGGTGCACCCCGACGAGTTGCAGGCCTTGCGCAGCACGGGCGGATTCAACGACGACTGGGATACCACGTCCGAACTCCTGCGCCGACGTGAGATCAGGCTGACAGCCGATCAGATTGCCCAAGAGGCGCTGCC
>CAZVVF010000367.1:0-5115 GCA_964630575.1 uncultured Burkholderiales bacterium
GATTGCTGCTGTTCATAATTGACCTCCCAGGGTTAAAGACTTTGTGATTATAGTACAATACCGGGTCCCTGTAAATGAACCTCGGGCTGGCTTGCTCAGATGTCCCCGGTCTGCGCTCCTCGAGCGGCCCAGTAGCGTACCCTTCGCAGGACCTCAAGATGGATCTGATGGGATTCGCTCGGTGTGTAGCCCACCGAGGGGAGGGGAGGAAGAAATCGACCGAGGTAGCTCTCCAGTTCCAGACCATCAGGGCCGAGGCTGTGACAGAGAACGGCGTACTTCTGCAGCGGCATGAAGTATCTTTGCAGGGGGCGTTCATAGAAGCCCTCGATGATTCGGGCCAGTCGGGCTGGACTGTGACGCGCCATGGTCTTGACCTTCCAGCGGGTGGACCGCTCCTTTTGATGGCTGAGAAGAAGTGTCGTGCAGAGCCAGGCCGGGTCGCTCTGGGCTAAACTCTGGCACAGGCTCTGAGCGAGCCGGGCCGGCGGTTCGGCTGTATGGCGAGGTTCGGAGACCAAGAGCCTTTCCACCAGGATGTTGCCCGTTGTTGTAAGGTTCCGGGGCGGGCCAAAGTTTTGCTCCCACTGAGGGCTGACGGCGAGTGAGGTGAGGTAAGTCACGAAGGGGTCTTCGCTGCTCTCGAGTGTTCTCAGGGTTTCAGCCACTCTGCCCCTCAATTCGCGGGAGAGTGCGGCCTGGACTCGCTGGCTTCTGCGGCCTTGGGGTGGGCCCAGGAGGCTGAGGCAGAGGATGACCACGTCAAGTTTTTGGAAGTACGGCATGGGGGTCTGAGCGGCCGCCAAAAAGCTGGGAAGATTTTGGCTCTCAGAAGGGAGCCGAATGGGAGACTTGTCGGGACTTCCCATCATCTGCAGGGAGAGTTCGAGGAGACTACCTCTGGGGATCGGTCGCCCGTTTCTGAGATACTGCAGGGCCAGTTTTAGGAAGTGGGCAGAGGGGAAGCTCGGCTCTTCGATATCCCAAAGGAGAGCGTCGCGCGAAACGAGTCGCTGGAGGTTCTTGACCACCATTTTGTTGAGCTGCAGAAAGACCAGTTCCACGGAGTCTAGGGTGTGAAGCGGCCAAACACTCTTTTTCTCGAAGGGGACGCATGTGGCCCCCTCGATGCGGTAGTGAGGGGGCTTGAGGAGCCGGTTCGGCAAGGGACACCAGGCCTTGTCTAGGATTCGAAAAGAGCTCTGTTCAACACCTCGCAGCATAAGCCCAACGCTATCCTTGAGGCGGCTTGAGGTGCCGCCGAACGTTACCGGGGGGAGGATGACGCCGGTGGAGGCGATCAGGAGTCGAAGCCTCACCGCTCCATCCAGCATTCTCTGCGTGTGGGACTTGAGCGGGATATCGAGTTCGTCTCGAACGGTGAACTCAACACGCAGCGCCGAGGGCTGAAGATAGGGCAGAGTCTCCTCCATGAGTTGCTGAAAGCTGTCCGCGGCTTCTTGGGCCTGGCTCAGGATGTTGCTGGAGGTCTCTTCGAGATTGTCGGGCTGCTGCCGTTGCGATTTTTCTTTCTGGTGCTTGGCCAGGCTCGCTCGGTACGGATTGAAGGGGCGTCTAGGTTCTTGGGGGAGGGTTGGTTTTTCGGGGGGTTGTTTCCGCCGCCAGCGAGAGCTTGCCCTCAGTCGTCGAAGGCGCTCTCGCCCGGTTTGGGTGACCAGCCACTTCTTGAATCGGCGCTTGGAGCGTTCGCGTGAAGACCACTCTTTCAGCTGCTTTTTTCCGTCCTGCCAGCGTTTTATGAGGTTTCGCAGTCTCCAGCGCTCGGGCTGACGGGTTCGTGCGTTCTGGATCATCCGGTCGAAGATCTTGATGAGGTCCCGGTATTCACTGGCCTGATAGGGTTGGCTGTTGTCACCCTCGTGTTGGGCCAGGCAGTCCACGCACATCTGCCGGAGTTGGCACATCAATCTGAGCTTCTCATCTGTTGCTGATGAATCGGGCGGTCTCATGTTGTAGCCCAGGAAGGCGATGAGAAGGCCAGCGGTTCCCAGAACTTGGGTCCATTGAGGGCAGAGCAGCAGAAGGCCGAGGCAGAGACTCAGGACCGTGAGGGTTAAGGCGGCTGTTCTTTTGTTTTCTCTGGAAAGGGAATACCTACTCACCCCGCTAGTCTAGCAGTTTGATGTTAGGGATTTATGAACGGCCGCGAGCCCCTTCTCTCTGGGCTCTGGGGCGATGCAGTTGCTGGCGAGTTTTGGCCAGCAAAAAGGTGACCGTGACTCCGAGTATGCAAGAGGAGGCACCGAGTCCCTGTTGCAGCGGAGTTTGGCCAGCGGCCAACATGAGCACGCCGGAAAGAAGAAAGAGCGAAGCCAGGATGGCGCGAGTCTTGAGCGTCTTCTTGAGGTAAATCTGTCTCTTTTCGTCTTCCGGGTCTTCCTTTTTGGGGCCCGTCGTCTCGGCAACCATCTTTTTCTCCTTGAAAACCGCTTCTTCGTCTTGTTTCGGTTCGCGCTGAGGATGACCCCGGCCCTCTAGAGGAGGCCCGGTCCATCGCTGCGGCAGCTTTCCATAGAGCCAAGAGATCTTCCTCGACTCCCGTGAGCGGCGGTTGGGCTCCTCGCTGTTTGTTGGAGCCCAGGCTGCGGCCCACTGTGGGGCACCGAAGGAGTGACCGGCGATGCCCTCGCACACACACTGTGTTCGAACTTTTACTCGGTGTGTTTGCGCACCATCCAACGAGATGATAGGTGAAGAAGAATGAGTGCTGTGATGCAGAGCCGTAACCCGGCCAACGGAAAACTGATAAAAGAGTACCCCACAATGACCGATGGTCAGGCTCAGAGTACGCTCGAGAGCGTTCACGAGGCTTTTCGAGAGTGGAGGCGAGTTTCTTTGGGGAGGCGGCGGGAGCTGATGTTGCGGGCTGCCGAGTTGCTCCTTGAGCGCAAGGTCGCTCTCGCCGAACTGGCCACTCAGGAGATGGGGAAGGTTAAGCGAGAGGGTATCGCCGAGGTGGAAAAGTGCGCTTGGGTATGCCGGTTCTACGCCGACCACGCGGAGGCGATGTTGGCCGACAAGGAAGTCGAGACGGACCAGCAGCGAAGTTTTGTGAGTTTTCAGCCTATTGGCATCGTGCTCGCTGTGATGCCTTGGAACTTCCCCTACTGGCAGGTGTTCCGCTTTGCCGCACCCACTCTTATGGGAGGGAACGCGGCGGTGCTCAAGCACGCTAGCAACGTGCCGGGTTGCGCCTTGGCTATCGAGGAGATCTTTCGAGACGCGGGATTTCTGCCGAACCTTTTTCGTACTCTGATGATAGGTTCTCGCCAGGTGGAGCCCATTATCGCCTCACCCTTGGTCCGGGCTGTCACTCTCACGGGAAGTACCCAGGCTGGTCGGGCGGTGGCTTCGACGGCGGGTCACTATCTCAAGAAGACGGTCTTGGAATTGGGGGGCAGTGACCCCTACATCATTATGGCTGATGCCGATCTGGATTCGGCAGCTCAGCTGTGCGCTCAGAGTAGACTTCTGAACTCCGGCCAGAGCTGCATCGCTGCCAAGCGCTTCATCGTGGTCGACGAGGTCCACGACGCTTTTGTGGAGGCCTTCACAAAAGCCATGGCTTCGAAGGTCCTTGGCGACCCCACGCAGGAGGGTGTTGATATCGGTCCCCAGGCTAGCCTGGAGTTTCGCGACGAGCTGCATCAACAGGTGCTGGACTCGGTGCAGAAGGGGGCTCGCTGCGTGCTCGGTGGAGAGCTGCCGGAAGGGGAGGGGGCCTACTACCCGGCTACCATCTTGACGCAAGTCAAGCCTGGAATGCCCGCTTACAGTGAGGAACTCTTCGGTCCGGTGGCCTCGGTGATTCGAGTCAAAGACCTGCAAGAGGCGATCCAGGTGGCCAACGATTCGGAGTTCGGCCTTGGTGGCGGCCTCTTCAGTCGCAACATTGAGGCTGCCACGCGAGTGGCTCGGGAGGATATCGATACCGGTGCGATGGTGGTGAACGGCTTCACCAAGTCGGACCCCAGGTTGCCCTTCGGTGGGGTGAAGGATTCAGGCTACGGACGCGAGTTGTCTCACTACGGTCTCTACGAGTTTATGAATATCAAGTCGGTGAGCGTGGCGCCGGTCTAGAGAGGCCGCTGGGGGCTCGCTCGGCCCTGCCCCCTCTCTGGCTCCTGGTGGAGGCCTGGCCGCTCTCTGGCCAGAAAGCGTTGGGCTCGTAGACCAGGGAGCCGAGGGTCTGGGCTCGAACGCGGTCGCCTCATGAATTGTGATACCTACAGCGCTACCCTAGAGCGAAGCGCCGCGATCGAAAAAGAGCTAGAGACAAACCCGAAGAAATTTCGAGTTCTGACCGGAGACCGACCCACCGGAGCTTTGCACATTGGACATCTGTTTGGCTCCTTGAACAACAGGGTCCGCCTGCAGAGCATGGGGGTGCCGATCTTTATTGTGATCGCTGACTATCAGGTGCTCACGGACCGCGATACCTTCAAAGATATTTCAAGCCACGTGAGAGAGCTGACTCTGGACTATCTGGCGGCGGGCTTGGACCCTGAAAAGTGCGTCATTTTCCCTCATAGTCACATCCCCGAGTTGAATCAGTTGCTCCTGCCCTTTCTCACTCTGATCACGATGGCAGAGTTGGACCGCAATCCCACCATCAAGGAAGAGATTCAAGCTTCCGGGCTGAAACAGATCAATGCGGGGATGTATACCTACCCCGTGCATCAGGCTGCGGATATCCTGTTTTGCAAGGCCAACTTGGTGCCGGTGGGCAAAGATCAGATTCCGCACCTTGAGACCAGCCGGCTGATCGCTCGTCGTTTCAATCAACGCTTCGCAAAGAAGAAGCGAGTCTTTCCTGAACCCCATCCTCTGTTGAGCCAGGCTCCTATGATACTGGGTCTGGATGGCTCTCAGAAGATGAGCAAGAGTCGCAACAACGCTATCATGCTCGGAGCCACAGCTGACGAGACGGCCAAGCTGATCAAGAAGGCGCAGACGGACTCAGAACGCCACATAAGCTACGACCCTGAAGCGCGCCCTCAGGTGGCGAATCTGCTGTTGGTGGCGAGTTTGTGTACCGGGCGCCCACCAGAAGAGATCGCCTCAGAGATCGGCGACGGTGGAGCGGGCAAGCTC
>CAZVVF010000368.1:0-5111 GCA_964630575.1 uncultured Burkholderiales bacterium
TGAGAACTCTGGTCAACGTTCAGGCTGGTGGACGAGGAAGAGCCTCGGGAATGATACACGGTGTCATCCTCTTGGTCGTGGTCGTCGCTGCCGGAAAGATCGCCGGCATGATCCCCATGGTTGTGCTAGCTGGGATTCTCCTGGTCACAGCCGTCAAGATGGTCGATACCTGGAGCAGTTCTCTGCTGGTGAAAGTCATCGGGACACCGGCCGAAAAAAGAACCATCATTCTCAATCTGACCGTCGTCTTCATTGTGGCCTTGGTCACCGTCACCGTCGACCTCATGGTGGCTGTGGCTATCGGTATCGTTATGTCGGCCTTCCTGTTCACCTTCAAGATGACCAAGAGTCCCGTCTATCGACTCACTCACCTACGAGAACACGTTTCCCGTCGCGTTTTGCCCTCTCGCATCTTCGAACTGTTGAAAGAGACCGAGGACAGCACCCTGGTCATCGAGCTCGATGCGGCTCTCTTCTTTGGTACAGCGGACCTTCTCTCCAAGGCTCTCGACGACGCCATCTCCGACAAGACCAAACTGGTTATCCTCGACTTTCGGCGCGTTTCTGAGGTGGACAGCTCCGGTGCAAGACTGCTCATTCTTATCCAGGAGAGACTCGAGGATGCCGGCATCAAATTGGTCCTGTCCTCGCTCGTTGAAGGCAGTCCCAAGCACAAGTTCTTAGCCGACATGGGCGTTATCAACCTGGTGACACCGGACTCTGTCTTCCACGACCTCGACCACGCCCTGGAGTGGGCCGAAGACCAAGCTCTCAAAGAGCAAGAAGCCGCGAACGGTATGTTGGAAAAGCGGCTAGACCTGACCGAACTCGAGCTCTTCCACAAAATCGACCAGAAAGATGTCGCGGAGGTCTCTTCACTCTTCAATTTGAGATCCCAAAAGAAGGGAGAGGTGATCTTCTCGCCCGGCGAGGAACCGAATCGCTTTTTCATAGTCGCTTGCGGTCGCCTTTCGCGCCGTGCAACCCGTGAGGACAGAGGTCGCCGCCTAGCCAGCTTTTGCCCCGGTACAGTCACCGGAGAGATGGAAGTGTTCGCGAGGTTGCCCCGCACCAGTTTTCTGGTCTGTGACACAGACTGTGAGATGTACGAACTCACGACCGAGAATTTCAAAAAGTTGAGAAGTGAGCATCCCCGAATTGCAGGTCTCTTTCTTACCAACGTAGCCACTGAACTCGCCGAAAGGCTGCATCAGGCCCTCGACGAGATTCGCATTCTGGAATAGTTGAGCCCGTCGACGACCTTCGCTCTCGGCCTTTTCGGTAGGTGAGGCTTTCGTTAAAGAGAGGGGGGATGCTCTGGCTGCGAGGAAGGATTAGATATGGACCTTGAATCTCTCATCGAACGAGAGAAAGAGCTGCGCTGCCTTTACCGGATTCAGCAGTTCACATTGAACCCTTCCAGCCCTCTTGAGGACGTTTTGGACCAAGTCGTCGACTCTTTGAGTTCCGGCTGGCAACGCCCCGAGTCCACTGGTGCCTGCCTCGAATACTTCGGTCACTCTTACAAGAGCCTCAACTATGACCCCTCTGCTCCCCAACTTCGAGAGCCTCTGAAATTGGGAGGGCGAGAGGTCGGCTCTCTCTCGGTTAGCGATTCTTGCTCGGATTTCGACGAGAGTTCGGCAGATGTGTTCTTAGACGAAGAACGACAGCTACTCAGAAGCGTTACGGCTCTTCTCTGCAACTTTCTAGAGTGGAGACACCTGGAGGTCCTAGGGCAACGACTCTCCTCCAGCAACCACGCACAATGGCAGTGGCGCGAGAAGATCGTCACAGCCATGATCGAGCGTTTCGACGGCGATCGCTTCGGGGACACGCAATTCTATCTCACCAGCGGTGTCGAGCGAGAGCCCACCGGCCACGGAAGTCAAATCGATTTGCACCTCTGCCACCTCGGTACCCAACAGCAGAGGGAACAACTCGAAGTCTGGCTCGAAGGCTGGAGTCTTTCCATCGCCGAGATCGCCCGAATCCAAACCGGGGAGCTGTTCCCCAACGGCATCTTGAACATCCACTGGATGGACGCCCCACCCAACAGCCAACGGTCCCCCCAACTCCGAAAAATGGGCGAGGCCAACGCCGAACCCACAGAGACTCAACCCCCTCCCAAAGCTCAGCAACGAACGGAAAACGTGGAAGCTATGGTTCAAAGAACCTTACTAGGGTTGTCGCACGAACTGCGCAACCCCCTCACCGCCATCTCCACGAATCTCGACCTCTTGGGTCAAGACCTACCCGCGAACCTGAAGTTCCAGACCATCTCTGAAGCTCAACACGCGCTTTCCGGGATATCGGCTCTGATCTCCGATCTCATGCTTTTTCTACGAGCCGAAACCGGGCTCGAGAAGCCCCCGCTGGAGGACACCGAGGTGGAGAGCTTTGTGATGAGCGCTGTTTCGAGGCTTCGCCTCAAGAACGACCAGGCCCAGATCGTTTTTGTGGGAACCGAACAGCCGGAGGTCGAGCTTTGGGCGAGACTCAACCGCAGGATCACAGAGCGGATCCTCAAGGATCTCGTGGTCAACTCCATCCGCTACTCTCAGAGCGACCAAGTCCTGGTCTCGATCTTTCCCCTCCCAAACGACAAGGTTGTGATCTCGGTCAAAGACGACGGCTGCGGGATCGATGAGATCCATCACGACAAGCTCTTCGAGCAGTTTTACCGTCTGGAAGCGAGTCGAGACAAACTCTCGGGAGGAGTCGGGCTAGGACTGCCTTTGGCTCAAGCCCTGGCTCGAAGCCAGAACAGCACGCTCGAGTTGATCAGCCGGGCGGGTGAAGGGACGGATGTCCGAATCATATTTGATCGGGTGAATCCTCCCGAGCCCTCGGCTGAGTGAGCAACCCAGGTCCGACCCGATTACTCTTCCGATTCCAAGGGGTTCTTGGCCACCTGCAGCCAGAACTTCTCAATGCTCGCCCAGGTCTCGGCAAAATCCGGAAAATCCAGTGGTTTGGTGATGAAACAGTTCGCCTGAAGCCTATAGGCCGTCTTAATGTTGCTAGGCGAGGATGAGCAAGTCAGCATAACCACGGGGATCTCGCAAAGCTTGCTGTCCCCCTTCAACTCCGTGAGCAACTCAAATCCGTTCATCTTGGGCATATTGATGTCCACCACGATCAGATGTGGTACCCAGCCAGGGTCGGACCTCAAGGATTCAAGCGCTTGAGCCCCATCGGCAAAGGTGCGCAGTTCGTCGACCCATTGGCTCCTTTTGACAGCCAGTTTGACGAGCTTGGTATCGGTGAGACTGTCGTCTACGAGTACGACTCTAGGTTTTTCTACACGCTTACTTTCCACGACTTAAACAGTTTACCACGGACGCGACTCGACCTCTGTGGAGTTCTCTCGACCCCCTCCCCCTCAACCATCATCCACCGCAGGTAAGGTGCGGCCCAGCAAGAAAGAGTTGGGTCGGGGGACGCGCAGATTTGAAACATCGTAAACCTATGGTTGCACGGTCGGGGTATCCAAGCCCCTTCACTCAGGGCATGGTACGCAGTCGATGAAGCCGTCCCTGTGGAACAACTCCGTCACCGCCAGCCTCAAATTTCGAATCGCGCTATTGGTGAGCCTCTTGGTCGTGAGCAGTTCACTCATCGTAACGGCTTGGATCTTTCAAAAATTCGACGCCGAGTTGCTCGCTAGCAAATCCAACGAGCTCGAGGCCGAGACCTTTCTTCAAGGTCTCAGGTTCATGTCGTTGACCGAGGAGGTCCAAAACGATGTCAGCTTCCTGTCTGGAACTCCCCCTCTCCAAGGTCTCATTCGAGCCGATGCTCACAGTGGTCAAGACCTTCTAGACAATTCCAGTAGAAAAGCCTGGTTGGAGCGCTTATCCACGATTTTCATGAACCTCGCCCACGCCAAACCTCACTATCGCCAGATTCGTTATATCGGTGTGGCCGACGGAGGCAAAGAGATCGTCAGAGTGGACCGTCAGGGCCCAGGCGGCAGTCTTCGATTGGTTCCTGCCAACCAGTTGGCCAAGAAAGGGCACTCCGACTATTTTCTCCGAGCGGTGCAAAGTGCTCCAGGAAAAGTCGTCCTCTCGGAGATCGAGCTCAATCGCGAGAACAACATCATCTCCGTCCCCCATCTTCCCGTTCTCAGGGCCGCTATTCCCGTCTATGGCTCAAACGGCAAGGTTCATGGAATCGTGGTTATCAATCAGGACGTGCAGGCCGTCTTCGAGAAAATTGCCCAAGTCGTGGATACCAGCCATACCTACTACCTCACCAATGGTCGGGGCGACTATCTTTTCCATCCCGACCCCAACAAGGTCTTTCGCTTTGAGTTTGGAGAGTCGGCCCGACTGCAAGACGACTTTCCCGCTTTTGCTCCCACCTACGAAAATAAAGGCGACGCCAAAAAGATCGTCGCTCTCTCCGACGAAGACGAGAATCGTCTCGTGGGTTGTTTGCGGCTGGTCAGCTACGACCAAGCTGACTCCTCCAACGTGTTGGGAATCCTGGTCACCGCCAAGGAGCAAAAGATCTTGGCGATCTCCGGCAGTGTGAAAAAACAAGCCATCCTGATCATCGCCGGAATGCTTGGCTTCACCCTACTGGCTGCCGTTATTTTGGCCCGGGAAGTGGCGCGACCCATTGTTGAAGTGTCCACGGCCATCAACCAGTTTGCCGATGGCGATCAGCCTCCCTCACTCCCGGTGAACGCCAAAGGCGAGGCTGGTCAACTCGCTCGCTCCTTCGAGGCCATGGTGGGCCAGGTCCGTTTGCGAAGCGAAGAGTTGCGCAACGAGGCCGCAGAGAGACGCAAGGCCGAGCAGGAGGCCAAGGCTGTGGTCCAATCGGCCTCCGATGCCATTGTCACCATCGACGATCTCGGCATCCTGCTCTCTTTCAATCCTCGAGCAACAGAGATGTTTGGCTATGAAGAAGCCGAGGCCATAGGTCAGAACGTCAAAATCCTCATGCCTTCACCGGTCCGAGAAGCCCACGATGGCCATTTGGAGACCTACCGACGCACCCAAAGAAAGACGATCATTGGCAAATCCCGGGAACTCATAGCCCAGCGCAAAGATGGTACTGAGTTTGAAATAGAATTGACGGTCGGGGAGATCGTCGCC
>CAZVVF010000369.1:0-3753 GCA_964630575.1 uncultured Burkholderiales bacterium
GATGGCTTCGGCCTGATGACTATACAGGCTCTGAATGCCCTTGCTCTGCAAGGCCTCAACGATCCTAGAGTCCAGACTCCTCGGCCAGTCTCGATAGATCGCCGGTTCCGGCTCTCGAACCTTTACCGTCGTGATGTTGCCGCGCTTGGTTTCCGATGCGATGAACTCGTCTAGGGCCTCCACTAACCGGGAGCTTTGAGGCCTCCTATCGGGCGGCTTCATCGGGAGTCTTCAGATCCAGAGAAAGCGCATGAACCGGTCCATCCATCTCGGCCTTCAGAAGGCTATGAACGGCTCGAAAACGAGCGACCTTCGGCATCCCCTCAAAGGCTGTGCTCACAACCTTTACGTCGAAATGACTCTCTCCGGTACCCGGCGAACCGGCGTGACCGGCGTGCTTGTGGGAAACATTGTCCACAACCAGTTGAGTGGGCTGCAATCCTGCCGTCAACTTCTCGCGAATCATCTTTTCCGTTTCCATCGTGCCTACTTTCCTGGGGCGGCCATAATCTTTTGAACATCCGACCAAATGCGCTCGGAAAGGCAGTTCAATTGGCCCTCAGGGAAAATTGCACTTCGATACCGGATCTCATCCTCCAAGTCATCTTTAAGATCGTCCTCAGTCCCTGGATTCTCTCCACCCAAAACGGCCCATATCGCTCTTTGAATAACAACCGTTCGATGCACGATGGGACGCAGAACAGGCTTGAGCTTTTGCTGCCGGTCCAGTTCCAGACCTCGGTAGAGCACCGCCACGACACCTTCATAGCCCTCGAGATCAGGGTCAATTTCATAGTCTTGCTGGGTTCCTGAGGCTGGTGGATCCTTGGAGTAATCCAAACAGTAGCCGCGCATTCTCTTTTTGATGGACTCGCCCGGTTGAAGCGTAAACCTTGCGCTTTCCTCAAGGATGACCGGCTGAACCTGCTTACCTGGGTCTTGCAGAATCATACCCGGAACAAATCGAAATTCTTGGGGGGAGTCGGAAGTGTTCGTCAACTCCATATCAACCATGTCACCGGAGACCAGACCTAGACCTATCCATTGCACATTGGCCGCGCCACTATCGACTTGGCCACGGAAATCTCGACTGGTTGAGCGCACGGTCTCTAGAGCCGAAGGTCCTTGTGCAAGCCCCCCTGCAGCGAGAAGAAGAGTCAGTAGAATTGTTGTCCAAAAACGCTTCATTGTGTCGCCTCCTAAAAACGCTTCGAGAAGATCAGGTAGGGAACGGGTCCACTATCGTTGTTGTTGAGAGGACCGTCCTCCAGTGGCCAAGCGAGGTCGGCTCGGATGAAGGTCTCCGCTGGTAGACGCAGTTGAACCGTGACTCCGGCACCGGTTAGGGAGGCGTCGGAGATCTCCCCTGGGACAGGGTTCTTGAGGGCTGCAGCGCCGTGGTCGATAAAGGCCCCGACCTCAAAAATCTGACGGTTGGATTCGATCGGTGCGAAACGAATTTCAGCGCTCACATTGTAACCGGTGTCTCCAAGGTAGGCCGACTGGTCATAACCGCGCACGGTGGAGATTCCACCGAGTCCGAACTGTTCGGCGTAAGGCAATGGGCTAAACGCTGTCTGTCCAGCACCACGAACGATGAGGTATGAGAAATCGTTGATCTTTTGAACTCTCGAAAGGTCCAATTTCAGCTTCGTAAAGCCACCGCCCGCTTGGCGTGAGGCCAACGGGTCATCGGAATCGGTACCGCCCAGAAATGAGCCGAAGTCTTGGGTCAGAAACAGCGACCCGTAGTTGCGACCGGAGCCGGAGGCCCAATCGCCAGCAACCCCCAGCACGACCTCGCGCAGTCGGTCTCGTGAGATCTGCTGGCCCAAGATCGAGTTCTCGATGTCTTGATAGGCGAACCCTAGGCTCACATCCAGGTTGCCGTCCACTCCTCGGATGACCTTGTGGCGCAGGCCCGCCCGAATCACATCGGCCTCTCCTCGAATGTCCAAGATCTGCAGGTCCTGGCCAACCTGGAAAGCCGAGTTGGCGTAACTCACGTCGAAATAGGTCCCTCGGTTGTTGAGAGGGGCGGTGTAGGCGAAGGTAAAGAGGTCGAGGCCTTTGGTGTCGGCGTTGAGCAGTTCCGACTCGACGTAGCGCAGCGCCAGAACATCGCCTCGGTTGCTGAGGTTACCCCACTCAAAGCTCCCTCCGAGACGATTGCGCCCGGTGCTCTCGGCCCCCAGATTGTTGTAGTCGATACCAAAATGAAGAGGACGCTCGTCTTGGACCTGAAGAATAAGATCCACCACTCCCGGTTGGTCGCTCTCTCTGATGACAGAACGAACATTGAGGTCGAGGTTGTCGTTGAGCATCAACAGTTGGCGCTGAACCTGGCTGCGTCGAGGCAGAGAGCCGTCTTTCTTCTGTTGGGCCAGAGCCGGCTCAAACATCCATTCGATGTAGGCGGGGTCATAGTACTTAGCCCCCTCGACGGAGACTTCGCCGATCTTGGCCTCTACAACCTGAATGGTCACCTCACCGTGGGATAGGTCCTGTTCAGGAAGATAGGCCGACACGGTGAGATAGTCGCGCTCCCGATATCGCGTCACCACAGCTTCTGCGATCCGTCGAATATCTTCGAAGGAGAGAATGCGCCCCTCATAGGCGGCCAAAATATCAGAGAAAGCGTCGTCGGGAAGTTGGGTATTGCCTTCGAGGTGAAGCTTCTCTACCTTAACCTGAATCGGCTCGGGTAACGGACTGTGCTCAGAGTTCGGCTGAGCCGAAAGCCCCCCGACCACCCAAAATCCCAAGACGACACCCAATATAGCTCGCCGTATAGATCGAATACAAGACAAGACGCTTCCCTCCCGCGTATCACACCTACTACTACCATCTCAGCTGCAACCCTTCTTGAGGTCGCCAACTTTAGCCGTTCTTTGCCCCGCAGCATCTGTTCGTCAAAAGGCTATGCTTGTTTGGATTCAGGCAAAAACGAGAGGTTCCCAAACTCCTTGTTCATCTCCTGAAATCGGGACCACGAAGCCTCTCCATGGCGTCGGATTCGACGGGACACCTCTTCCAGAGGAACGACCCCCAGCGTCGACTTGGAAAAGAACTGATCCGCGAAGCAGATCACCCGCTCCTCCAGACTCACGCACAGCATATCGCGAGCCGGTAGCGGAAGCCCTTGCGCCTCCACATCGTGGCAAGAGATCCCGGTTCCCACGTGGCGCTCGCAAACCAGGCCGTGCCTCTTGAGGCCGACTCCTTCGCACAGCTTGCGCCCGATGATACCGTGGCGTAGATAGGGCTCGTCGCCAAAGCAAAAGATCCCTGGAGCGTGGGTATACTTGATGCCGATATCGTGAAGCCAGGCCGCCTCCCACACAAAAACCACGTCGGCCCCCACCTGCTGGGCCAACTTTACCGAGGCCTCAGCGACCGACCACGAGTGTTCCACAAAAACCCGATAGAGGTCCCTATTCGTATCCGCTGGATACTCTCGGAGCAACAACTCCTTGACCGCTGGGTCGACCCTCTCATCGTTCAGGAGTTGAGCGAGCCCGGCGACAGCAGCGCTACTTAGCGACGGCATCAGAAGAGCCTGGGGGGCGTTCGTCGAGCGCGCCCCTCGCTTCGAGATATCCACCGACATCCCCGTAGGAGTTTCTCTTGGTGGTACGCGCCCAGCCCAGCGCCGAGTACCCCTTGTTGTCCACAATGTTGAGTTCTGCGCCACCCTCGACGAGAGCCGTGACCAAGTCCAAGCGGCCCAAACCTGCGGCCACGTGGAGGGGA
>CAZVVF010000369.1:3763-5108 GCA_964630575.1 uncultured Burkholderiales bacterium
GCGATGGTCCAAGACATTGGGGTCGGCCCCGCTGCGGAGAAGCTCTTTCATCAGGTCCAGGTGCTTGTAGCGAGCGGCCAGATGAAGAGGAGTGTAGCCGTCCTCGTTCTGCGCGTCCACGGGAGCTTTGTGGGAGAGCAGGAGCATGGCTGTTGCCAAGTCTCCATTCTGACTCGCCGCGTGCAGGGCTTGGCTACCTCTGTCGGTGGCCTCAGCAGGGTCTGCTCCCGCTTCCAGCAGCAGCTGAACGACCTCCGGGCGAGCCAACACGGAAGCTCGATAGAGGGGTCTGATCCCAAAGAAGAGCTCTTCCTGGATCCATTCTGGATGAGCCTCCAAACCCGACCTCACAATCTCCGTACGACCGTCGGTGACAGCTCGAAAAAAAGCATCGAGGTCGAGGTCTTGCTGGGCCAGAGCAGGCGCCGTGCTCACCGCGCAAAGGATCAGGATGACGAACATCTTACATCGTATTAACACCCAGAAACATTATGGACAAAACTGTTACATCCTGTTTACAAATTCAACCTAGAGAAGCCCCCCAGGCTGACCTACTATAATGACTGGGGACGCGAATGGAATCACAATGGGAACTTGGAGTTATGAAGTGCTAGAATCTTTGGTGTGCAGAATGTTGAGTCGAGGGGCGAGCCCGGATGAGGTCATCAAGAGGGCCATAAGTCTGTCTCGGGAGGCTTACAAAAACCTAGCTCGCCTGGAAGCGAGCCTCGACCAGGCGTTCGGCTCGGCCACCTTCCGCCGGGAGAATATCGACCCCCTTCTGGATAAAGAGAGACAGATCGAAGCCATCCGCGCTCGCTCTCGACGGGGGGGACACCTCCGCACCAGCGACAGCGACAACCTGCAATCTCTCCTCGGTCGAAAGATCCAGGAGTACGAAGTCCTGCACTTCGAGTTCCCCTGGTCGGAACTGGAAGCGGCCGAGCGCAAACTCGTGGAAAGCTACATCGACGAACGCCGCAACCACCTGCTGCTCGGAGATGCAGAACGGGTCCGCGTCACCTACTTGGAAGCCCTCCACAAAGGTGCGGTTGCCTAGCCGACAAGAGCAGGTCTTCCAGGGAGATTTCGAAAGCTCTGACTATGTCAGAATTTGAACTAGTCGCCGAGAACAAGCCTTCCCCCACAACTGAAATGAGCATGGAGACTCGCCTCCTTGAGGGCGAGTCTTCTCTGTCTGTCTTGGAGTGCTGGGTCGGGCGCCAGGACTGGAGCGACCGACCTTCAGCAACAGAAATTCCAGGTTGGCGTTCGCTCGCACCGTGTGCCCGCAAAGACCTGGAGTGGGACTCTCGAACAGGCTCCCTGAAGAGGCATGGCGTCC
>CAZVVF010000370.1:0-5105 GCA_964630575.1 uncultured Burkholderiales bacterium
GCCTCTACGACACCTTTTCCAGCCTCGGTAGCGGTCGCTGCGATGGCGCTGACAGCTCCTGCGATTCCACCAACGGCGGCACCGATAGCTCCCATAATGAGGGTTTTCCCCGCCTTGATGAGAGGGATATCGATGGCTTTTTCACCGGGGGCGAGTTTGTAATCACCGAGTTCTTTCATCTCTTCTTGAACACCCTTAGCAAAGCTGTTGATACCGCTCTTGACTTCGCTGTAGGCTTCACCGGCTGCCTGTTTGACCGTGAACTGTCTGGGCACTGAGTTGTCGACTTCGCCAGCTCCCTGCCAGACACCGGCGAGCAAGCTTACCGGGGCTCCGATGGCTCCTACCACAGCGGCTACCGGTACAGCAGCGACCAGGGCGAGGGTCTTCAGTGTTGGCCCGATCTTCTCCGTCTTGGCGACGTTGGCGAGAATGGAACCGGCCGACTTGAAGGTCTGAGGAACACCCGTGGTCACATAGGCACCAAGTCCGGAGGCGGCTCCGCTGAGTCCGGAAGCGGCGTAGTTGGCCGAGAGGTAGGTGTTGTCAACAATCGTGTCGACCATCGTGTCACTGCTGGACTTGCCAGGCTCTTGGTTTTGTTCAGCGGCCGGTTTGGCACTTTGCGCTGCTTTGAAGGATGTCGCTTGTTGTGTTGTTCCAATTCTCATCTTATCTGTTCCACGCTTCCTTGATTACGCCAGCTGCCAGATTGGCAGAGGCTTTTGCAGTGTCTACTACCGGTTTTACGGGGCCGTGTTTCCAGCCGTCCACAAATCCTCGGGGAACGGATTCCTTAAGGCCCTCTTTGATCAAGCCGTATGGGATGGCGACGGTGTGTAGAGGAGAGGTCGCAGCGCGTCCGATTCGCTGACCGAGTGTTTGGTCGCTTCCGAAAGCTGCACCAGCGAGTTCTTTACCAGTGGTCAGCATTCCGGCTGCCAGTCCGCCCACGAGGCCGCAGACTCCGCTGATGGCTCCGGAGACGACGCCTCCAACGACTGAGAACACCGGGCTAAGAATGGGCACGTCGTAGGGATTTTCGCCCTCCTCGAGCTTCTTGCCACCAAACTCTTCGAGGTCTTGCATGATACCAGAGCTGAAAGAGGGGCTTTCGTCTGAGAACTTCTTGGCGGCGTAACCGTTGCTACCGTTGGTAGACAGAGGAGCGTCGTAATTCTCTCCGGCTTTGCCCATCGCCCGTGCATCTTTGAAAGCTTGAACGACGGGGGAAGCGATGGCCGAGAGGGCCCCACCGATGGGGGCAGCGATGGTGCCCAGGACTTTGAGGTTGGGACCGATGGTTTCGGCTTGAATAAGGTTTTCGGCAATCTCGTAGGCCACGAAAGGGGCCTTGATGATACCGTCTACGGCTCCAGTGAAGGCTCCGACAGCCATTCCGGTGACGCCGTTAGCGATATCTCTACTATCGCTGTAGCGGTCTGCGACATCATACAGGTCCTGTTTGACTTCGTACTCTTTAGGTGCATCCTGCTGGGCCTTGGCCTCGGCAGGGGCTCTCTTCACCGCAATGGCGCTGTGCGAGCTATGAGTTGATATATTCATAAGTTATTATCTTTCTGAGTGATCGGTTGAACTATTTGTTCTCAAATAGCTTCAGTGGCTTAGTGTTGAATTGACCTTAAAGCTTCTTGAGGGGGGATTCACTAACAGGTTGTTAACACCCAGTCAAAACGTGACGGATTAAGTGTTTATGCGGTTTTAAGGCTTTTTTAAGGACCCGTTTTGTGACCGTTTATGGCCTTTTGTGAGCCTTTTGTTAACAACCTCAGGGGAGTGGCTCTGAGGGCGACCTGAGACGGGGGCCTGCTGGAGAGCGTGCCTTTTGGATCAAACACTTGGGCCGATCGGCAACTCCCTCGGCCGAGGAGCGAGACATAGACTCAGGCTATGGGTTACACTGGGCCTATGAGCTTTACAACCAGACTCCTGGTCCTCGTGTCCCTATGGATGACTCTCGCCGGTGCTTCCGTGGCGGATCCTAATCCGACCACAAAACCCGCCGTCTCTCCCTCCCGAGCTTCTGAGGCAGAGAGCAGAGGCGCCTCTGGCTCCGAAGTCGTGTCGCGTGACGAGATGGTTTCTGAACTGGAGACCATTCTTCGTCGCTGGGAAGCTCAATCTGATCAGTATGCCACCAAGAGCGATCTGCAGCCGCTCCGCTCGTTGGTGATTCAGATGCGTGAGGAGTTGGACGCGCTGAACGCGCGTGAGGGCAAAGCCTCCGACACCGTTCTCGAAGAGCAGCAACGGACAGACAATCTGGCTCGACCCGGCTTCTAGAGGTCTCCGTCGAGTCGTTTGTTGTGGGTTGTGGTCCCGGGGCCCTCGAGGGAGACGGCTTGTCCCAGAACAGCCGGTTGGCGTTTTCGGAGGATATCCCAGAGGGCTTTGACGTTGGCAGCGACCTCGCGTGCCTCGAGCCTTTTGAGCTGTGAGATTCGGCGCCGGTCAGAGGGGAATCCCTGAACCCGCAGCCCCAGTGAGCGACCGATAAAGAGAGCGCGCTTGAGATGAAAGGTCTGGGTGACGAGCACGATGTCCTCAGCGCCAAAAATGGCCTTTGCACGATAGAGTGAGTCGTAGGTGTCAAAGCCTGCGTGGTCTAGGAAGATGTCGTCTTTGTTGACTCCCCTTTTCTCCAGGTAGGCCCCCATGGCTTTGACCTCATCGTAGTCGCGGGCACTGTGGTCTCCGGAGGCGATGAGCTTTTTCACAAGGCCAGAGTGATAGAGCTCAGAGCCCGACTCAAGGCGGTCTTGCAGGACCGGACAGGGGACACCGTCGGCATTGACATAAGCTCCAAAAATTAAGGCGACAGGAGAGGCCTCTAGTGTCTCCAGCGAGCGGATGAGTGGCTCAGCGGTCTTGTGTACCTTCCATCTCAACCCGCCGAGGGTGAGGCCGGCGGCGAGCGTGGAGGCGGATAGGGAGAGCAGCATCACTTTTTTGGATGTTCAAAGCCGGAAAACATGCCTTCGCTGCTCCATTCTTGGAACCACTCGAACAGTTGCGTTTCTTCGCAATCGAAACGATCGATGGTGTGGTCCAAGCACACTCCGAGAGTCGACTTTGTCAAAATTTCCCGGAGGAAGGCAAAGCCCGCTGGTGAGAGTTCAAGGCGCCAGACCTTGAGGTCGTGCCGCCAGACCACCAGTCTGGTTTCTCGCTCACAGACCGCAGGCACGATGGCCTCGCTACTGTAGGCTTTGAAAAGGTCGTTGACATTGTATTTTGAGACGAGAGTCCGCAGGGCGGGTATCGGGGACAGCCGGAGGTCGAGGAACTCATCGGGTGGGACACTGGAGAGATCGCTCAGAGACAGGGTCGGTGAATCATGGGCGATAGCGACCTCGCAAAGGGCCCATTCGAGTTGCGCCAACTCCTGAAGTAGTTGGTTGTCATCCAGGTTCTTCGCTTCGGCCAAGAACCTAGAGAAGTGACCTCCCAGGTGGTCTAGGGTGTAGGACTTTGAAGGGTAGGCCTGGACGTAGCCATCCACCAGATCGTGAAACCTGTCTTCTCCCAGGTGGGCCAGAAGGACGGGGAAATCGATCTCCATGGCCTCGTACATTCTGAGCAGATACATCTGACGATAGATCTGGATCCTCTCGCTTGGCTGGAGAGTGGGAGAGGGCAGAATGAGCTCCTCAGCCGAGCCGGATTCGAGGCCAGAGCGAGCTTCGGCGGCGCGTAGAGCGTGTTCTCGGTCGCCGGGCTCAACGACGAAGGTGTGCAACCAGGCCTGGATCGTTCTGAGTTCGGGTTCAGTTTGCTGGGACACGGTTTTGCTTCTGAGCTTCAGCTAGGTCACGATAGTGTTGGGCCTTGAGGACTTCTTGGTGGACCGTCTCAAAGCTCGGGATATCAGCGTCCCATTCCACCATGGTGGAGCGTCCGCCGTGACGCTCATGAAGTCTCGTATACATCTGCCAGACTTTGTCTACGACGTGGTCGGAGTGGGTATCCAAAATATGCGTTCCCTTGTGGGTGTGGCCAGCGACATGGTGGTAGAGAACCCTCTCCACGGGAACCTGTTCGATATACTCATCGGGGTCGAAGCCGTGGTTGAAGGAGCTGACGTAAGCGTTGTTCACGTCCATAAGGAGCCCACAATCGGCTTCCTCGGCGAGCCGAGAAAGATACTCGATTTCCGACATCTGAGACATCTTGAACTCGAGGTAGTTAGAAGGGTTTTCCAAGGCCACGGGAAGCTCCAAAAAGTCCTGGATCTGGCGAACTCGACCGACGACGTGCTTGAGCGTCTTCTCGGTTAGAGGTATGGGGAAAAGGTCGTGGGAGTTGTGGCACATATAGGCGTTCCAGCAGAGGTGGTCTGAAACGAAGGGAGCCTTGACTTTGTGGGCGAGCGCCTTGAGCTTGCTCAGGTAGTCAAAGTCGATGGGGTCTGTATTTCCCACGGCCATCGAAACCCCGTGGAGCAACACCCTGTAGTGTGAGGCGACCTCTTCCAGAACCGCCATGGGTTTGCCACCCTTG
This sequence comes from uncultured Burkholderiales bacterium, assembly GCA_964630575.1. Lineage (GTDB taxonomy): Bacteria > Vulcanimicrobiota > Xenobia > Xenobiales > JADMJV01 > JAEXNA01. Next base: position 4,522 of record CAZVVF010000370.1, read on the forward strand.
TCTAGAAACGTTTCTGAGATGACTTCAAAAAAGTCTACCTTGGGCTTGTGTTCAAGCACATGCGCGTAGTGGACTGAGCGGAGCCCCATGCCGAGGCCGTAGTCCGGAATATTCCATCTGTTTGCAATCATCGTACCTCCTTTGAGGTGGTCGCACAGAAAAGGGCCGAAAGAATCGACCCTTTGCTGTGCTCAAGATGTTCTTTCTATTTGCCGCCGCAGCCGTCTTTGCCCTTACAGCCGTCTTTGCCCTTACAGCCGTCTTTGCCCTTGCAGCCATCTTTGCCCTTGCAGCCGTCTTTGCCCTTGCAGCCGTCTTTGCCCTTACAGCCGTCTTTGCCCTTGCAGCCGTCTTTGCCCTTACAGCCGTCTTTGCCCTCACAGCCGTCCTTGCCTTGACAGCATTCGCTCTTTTTCTCGTCGCAACAGGACTCCGCTTTCTTGTCTTTTTTAGGGGCATCTTCCCAAGATTGGTGCTGGGCGGATGCAGCTGTTGCTCCAGCGGCAAGTCCGGCGACCGCTGCCGCCATCAACCTAGTAAAATCTCTTCTTTTCATAATGGAACTCCTTTTTTGTTGTACGCCT
>CAZVVF010000371.1:0-5103 GCA_964630575.1 uncultured Burkholderiales bacterium
ACGGAATTGGCGAGTTCAGCCGATTCTGGACCGAACGCAGCAATGAGGAGCGTCCGTCCGGAGCCACTGCCAACATAGACCGTGCAGAGCGTGTTGGAGGGTTTGACGGTGAGGGTCAATTCCAGCGAGTCGGCCCAGGGGTAGGGGGCCGTGGCGGAAGCCAATTGCTCACAATCGTTCCATTCGCTCAGCCCGACCTGGCTGCTGGCTTCCCGAAAGAGCTTGAGGGCCTCACTGTTGCTCGCTTCAGAAACCGCATCGAGGGACGCGATGACCAGGGTCGGCGTCTTGCTAGTCTTTTGGGCCAGCCCCTTGAGAAGGACTCCTCCGCTGAGCGGAACCTCGCTCCAAACCAGACCGTGGGGGACGTACAGTTCTCCCGAGGGTAGCGACAATTGCCCCTGGTCTGCCTTTGATAGGGACAGGTTGTCGGCCCAGGATGGAGCCACCAAGAGCAGTAGCAATAGGAACACCGTCCAGAGGCCGTTGGCCACCTTCGGATGCCCGTGAAGAGTCTTGGATTCCATCTTGGCTAGACTATCACGAGTTCGCGCGGGGGGAAACACGGGTTTGTCAAAAGGACAGAGCAAAATTCGGTACCCTCTGCACTCCCCGCACTCTGCTGGTCTCCACCTACTCGGTTTGGGTGAGCCAGGAACAGAGTTTTTCGAGAGCTTGCCAAAGATCGGGGCACAACTCTCGCACGAAGGCGCTGGCTTCTGTTGTGTGACCATCGATGGCATCGAGGGCCGCTGCGCCATCGAAGTTTACGGTGGCTATTCGAAAGCTGAGCTCGTGTTCTGGTCGGCCGAACTCGGTGCCCGGGAGCAAGGCCACTCCCGACTCCTGAAGCAACCTCTCGGCGAGTTCTCCACTCGTTGTGATGCCTCTTCGGCCCAGCGAGTCTCTCAGTGGTGAGGCATCCGGAAAGAGATAGAATCCTCCGTCTGGCCGAGGGACGTCGATGCCTGTGCTCTTGAGCTTTTCGTAGGCGGTTTCTGCCACCAATTTGAGCACCCGACGCGACCGCTGAAGGTAGGCCTCAAGGGCTATTGGGTTGGAGTAAGCAGCTACCGCCGCCCACTGGATAGGGGCGCTCACCGAGGTGTAGGTCTCGCTCGCGACCACGCACATGGCCTCGCGGAGCCAGTACAGGGGTTTGGGGAAGACGAAGGTTCCCAGCCGCCAGCCGCCGGCGCCGCACCATTTGCTAAGACCCCCGGAGAGGATCGTTCCCTCGGGGTAATAGGTGGCCAGGGAGGTGTGTTCACCGGAGTGATGGACCTCGCCATAGATCTCGTCGGAGATGACCAGGATATGAAACTCGCTGCAGACCTTGGCGATGGCTTGGAGGGCGTCCTGGTCCAGGGTGGTGCCTGTGGGGTTGTTGGGATAGGTCAAGATCAGCACGCGGGGTCTGGTGGGGTCGACCTGACAAACTTTTTTGAGCTCGTCAGCTTGAAGTCTCCACCCCTCTTCGACGCGAGTTGGAATCCACTGAGTAGGAAGCCCTAGAATGGAGGCCTGGGGTTCGTAGCTGACCCGGGATGGTGAGGGGATGAGGAGTTCCCCGTGGAAGCAGAGTTGAGCCAGAAAGAGCAATTCCTTTGAGCCAGGCCCGATCATGACGTCCTCGGCCGTCGATTCTAGGTGGTTTCGCTGGTTGTGGAACTCCGACACCACCTCCCTGAGCCGGGCCAGACCAGCAACGGGGAGGTAGTCCTTTTGGTGAGCCTGGGCTTTGAGTTCGTCAACGACAAAAGGAGGCACAGGGAAGGGGGATTGTCCCAGTCCCAGTCGGTAGACTTTTTTCCCCAGGCGCTCAAGTTCGGCGGAGCGCTCATTGATAGCTAGGGTTGCAGAACGCTTGGTTCTTCGGACGTTGAGGTTGAGGTTTCGCGATATTGTTTTCATCTTGCACTCGCAGGGATAGATTTGCAGCCTCTCGGCTTTCTCTAGGCTGTGGCCCAAATGGGCTGTGCCGTTTCAGGAAGGGAAGAGCCGAGGTACGCCCTTGAGGGCTTCGGCTCGGATCAGGGCACCCCTGTTGCGAGAACCCAGAAGGGTCCCACCAGCTTTGACTCGGATGGCTCTCTCGCGAGGTTCGTGCCGGTGGGGGTCGAAGATCGTCTTTAATGATGGGCTGGCTCGCTGTAGGTGGATTGCTGTTAGGGTGGATAATGGTCCTCGGGGCCTTCAAGTTTAAGCACTCTTTGGCCAAGCCTTTGCCAGAGAGTTATCACCCGCAGTTCACCAGGGTCAAAGGACCACTTTCTGAGGTCTCGGCCAAAGAGCATCACCTCTGGAAGAAGATCGGAAAGAAAACGAGTCTCTCCTGCACCCTGTGCGAGCGTCGGGAGCCTCACAAGGTGTTGGTCAAGATCAAGGGTGAATTCGAGAGCTCTGCCGGAAGCTGTGATCGAAACGGTGTCATCAATGTGCTCTACAAGGGGAAGAGCTTCAACCTTCTGCTGAAATCGCAAGAGGTCGATTTTGAGGGGGCACAGGGGATCCTGGGTCGTCTCGATTTGAGAACAGGGGAGATCAGCGGAGGTGGCTCGTGGGACACCAAGGAGTCGCTGAAGGGTCCCGACGGGAGCGCCTATCGCGAAGTGGTCTTAGGCGAGAAGACCTACTATCTCTGCACTTGGGCAAAGGGCAAGGTCTTGTACAGTCCCCTCGTTGTTGGTGAGTTGGACGAGATGAGTCCCCAGGACCAGGACCTTTTGCTCTGTTTGGGAGCGCTTTGGCACGGAGTTTTGAACTGCTGAGCGAGCGCTCTTGGAAGTGGGCCCATCCAGATCGCTCGCGAGCCTATCATCAGGCCAGGTCAAATTTGACCCGAACTCTCAGACCAGGCTCGTTGTCCTCGAGCAGAAGCTCCCCGTCGTGGTTGTCCACCACCGCCTTGACCAGGGATAAACCCAAACCGTTGCCGGGCGTTGAGCGAGCGGTATCGTCTCGGTAGAACCGCTGCAGAACCAGGTCCCGTTTCTCTTTCTGTATGCCCGGGCCTCGGTCGCAGACTTCGAGGATGCAGGAGTTCTCTTCTCGGAAAACGCGCGACTCAACGGTGCCTTTTTTCGGTGAAAATTTCAAGGCGTTTTCCAAGAGGTTCGAGAGCAATCTCTGCAACAGGTCCTTGTTTCCGAGAATGACGCAGTTCTCTTGGGTCTCTATTGTCAGAGCGCTCTCTTCACCCTGAAAGAGAGAACCGGTCTTTTCAAGGAGAGAGCCCAGGTCTACTTGGGATTTGCTGAAGGGTTCTTTTTGGGCTTCAATTTTTCCGAGATACAAAAGTGAATTGAAGGTTTCCACCAGGCGAGAGATGTCTTGCAGACTCTCGTCGAGGACTGTTCTGTACTCTTGGCAGGAGCGCTCCTCAAGGAGCGTCACTTCGATCCGTGTCTTGATCCTGGTGAGCGGGCTTCTCATGTCGTGGGCGACGTCCAGGGTCACCCGTTTCATTCCCACGATGAGTTTCTCGACGTGATCGAAGAGAGAATTGAGGTGGCGGCTGAGTCTTCTGAATTCGTCGTGGCTGTCTTGATCGGGAATCCTCTTGGTGAGATCCCCCTGCTCATAGATTTCGATCGCGTCGTTGACCTCGTCCACTTTGCGAAGCAAGGAGCGGCTCAAGGAAAATGCCATAGAGATGGAACCCAATAGGGCCAGCAGCAGAGTCAAACCGAGGGTGGGAAAAGCGACCTCACGGATCTCCTCTCCCAATTCTCTGTGTCGGGCTACGAGCAGTCGAGAGCCGTCGGGCAAGGATGTGGTAACGGCCGGCCAATAGGTCGGGTCGTCGGCTGTGGTAGGGGCCAGAAACTCGGGGGTTGTCCACAGCAGCTTGGGGCTCTCGGGAGCCCAAAAGTCCGGCGGCCATCGGTCGAGAAGTCCGGCGATCTTCTCTCCGCTGTCGGAGCTTATGAGGTGGTAGAGCGAGCCTGGGGGTTTTTTCTGGCTGAAGTCTGCTTTTTGGACTTCCTCTCTGAGGGCTTGTGGGCCCTTCTGTTCGAAGATCTCACGAAGCTCCAGGCGGCGCATTTCCAGGATGGCCTTGGATTCTGTGTCGATGTAGCGCGACTCGAACTCATAAACTCCCAAAGCGGCGACCACCAGCAAGACCAGGAAGGCCGAGGTGTGGAAGAATATGATCTTGGAGGCTGATGTTTGAAAGTAGGCTCTCACTCGTAAGCCTCTCACGTCTGTGCGAAAAAACCTCTTCGAAGCGGCATGCGAGATGGTTGTCGACACAAGGCTTTCGACAAAAGTAAAAGAGCCGGGCCCTGGGCCCGACTCTCTCACCTTTTCGAGATGCTCTAAAGAGTGACTAGAGCTCGCTCACCGCAGTCACACTGCCGGTCAGTTCTGCGAATCCGAAGCCCGAGGGGGCGTCGCCGCCAGGACCGACCTGATGAAGCTCCTCGGGGCCTTCCTCTTCAATGGCGATGACGGTTGAGCCCGGACCCGAAGGGTGGCCGACGAGCACGTACTCCGACTCTGGAATGGCGAACAGACTGTTCGCCGGCCGTTCCAAGGCTACAGTTCCCTCGTCTTCTAGCTCTGCCTCTTCGGCATGAAAATGAAAGAGAACAAAAGAGTCGGAGCTTGCCACCCCGAGGTCTTCGCCTCCGAAAATAGACACGATCTGGCTCGGTTCGGTGAGCGATGACGACACATCGAAGGTCTCATCGAGCGCGATCTCACCATTTGGGGCTTGGCTGATGTGGCTGATAGAGTTGTCGGCACGGTTGACCACAAAAACGCCGCTCTCGGCATAGGCCAAATCTCCTCGCGTGTTTCCCGGAAGGAGTTGCTCAAAGAGAGGGTCCGGCTGCACCCCGGGTGACCATTGAAAACCGACGGCACCAGCGGCGGTGCTGGCGACTGCGAGGTCGCCGTTGAGTTCCACGTCGACCCAATCTTGGGTGTTGGTCAAAAAGGCAGGTGCCGAGAGAACGCCGTTAGCGTTGACCTGATGGATGCTCAGTTCGTCGCCAAGTATCGCGATCGAGTCACCGTCCGGAGATACGACTAGCTTACGCGGGTTGGAAACGAAGCCAGCGAGCTCCGTCTGATACTACAAGAGCCCTGTGACCG
>CAZVVF010000372.1:0-5102 GCA_964630575.1 uncultured Burkholderiales bacterium
CGCTGACCCGTCCACGGTCGATTCGCTCTTAGCTCTTGGAGTCTCTCCCCAGTCACCGCGGACGGCGACGCTTCAATTTGAGGAATCCGGCATAGCTCGCACTGTTCCCATCGCGATATACAATGCCGCTCAAGGTGATGACGGCGGTTTGCAAGTCTCAGCGATCGTGTTCGACGAAAGTCCTAACGCGCAAGCCATCCGGTCGCAGGATGCGGGATCCACGGATGTGCGCTCGATCGTCTCAGTCACCCTGACCGTCAACGAATTTCTCGGGCCTCTGGAGCGAGAAATTCTGTGGGAAGCGATCAACGCCGCCACGACGACGCTTCATGTTGTCGCTGTGGATGGCAATGGTGTCAAAGTGGCAGGGAGCGGCACGGTTAGGGTAGTCACCTTTCGAGCGGCCAGAACCATGCCGTATTCCGAGATGAGCGCTGACTTCGACTTCGTAGCGACAGGTATTCCTATCGAGATCATCGCGGATATTGGCGTTTTCGGGCAGGGTGTTGTGAAGACCACGATACCCAAAGCTGAAAGCGATTTCTTTGACGTGACTGTCACATTGACGCCTTAATTGGGCTGAGGAGGCGCTTTCGCGGAAAGACTGTTCAGCAAGGCGGCTTTTGGAGAGGCTATCCAGGAACACCCACCATCTCCGGGAAGGGCCTTCTTATGACATGGTCCTGTGTGAAATGTGGTACGGCCAATCTCAAGAAGGAACGCACTTGCCAGGCGTGCGGTGCTCGTCTTCCGTTTCTGCCTCCCACCGATTCGACCGTTCACGCGGAGACACCGGAGAGTTTTCGAGTTCCGAAAACGGGCGAGCTGACAGCACTCCTCTATCAGGGAATCCAGCAGTTGCGGAATGGTCTTATTTCCACCGATGAATTCCAAGAGCGAGTAGAATCGGCGCTCCAGAATGTCCCTCTTGTGTTCTCCACCATACTGGACGAGATCCAGGACAAGTCGGAAGAAATGACGGGTTACGGGGACGGAGTATGTGTCTCGTTGATGGATTGCCAGGCCCTGTTCGAATCCGGCCTAGCAGAGTTGCTCCAGTTTGTCGAAGCGGGTGACGATTTTCATTTAAGATTCGGGTGGCTGCTGCTGGAAAAGGGCGAAAACGAGTACGTTGAGATTCTGAAGACCCTAAAACGAGACTCTGCCAATCGCGCTTTCGAGGGAGCCGACAACGTGCTGGGAAGACTGTATGAGAGCCTCCTCGATCAGGTACTCACCGAGTCGGAATATCAGGCAGACCTCGAACGCTTTGAGACGGTAAGCCGGGAGACTCTAAAAGAGATCGACGCTCTGATTTCTCAGAGTGTCAATCTAGCAAAGAAAACGGATGAAATGAGCTTTGCGGAGGCCTCGGTCAAGCTACAAGAGGCATCTGACAAAATGGGTAACCTGCTCCTGAATCTTCACGCCGTTGAAGCGATAGAAACGGCCGGCTGAGTCCTGGGTGGACCAAACAGAGCACCCCGAAGTTTGGAGAAACCTGAAGAGACGGAATCACCGATGTCAGAGGCAACGTCGCCCACTTTGTCACCAGCCCAGCTAGCCGCGTTCGAGACTCCTTTGCCCACGGCACCCGCAGCATCTCCTATCTGTTCGCGATACTTCCAGGCATACTTGGCGCCTTGAGACACACCGGCGACTCCAAGGGCGATGGCCGCCACGGGAATACCTACGACACTTCCAGATGCCACGGCGGCCACGCCCAGGGCACCTGACGTGATAACATCCGCCGACCCGGAGATGACCTTGTCTCGGCCTTCTTCAGTCTTGCCGTCTTGAATCTGGCTTATTCCTTGTCCGACATTGTAGCCACCGAGCGCGACACCTAAGACGGCTGTTCCCTTCGCGATGACCGGAGCGGCTTTGCCCGCCCAACTGGACAGGCGTGCAAATCGGGACAGTCGAGCAGCACCGCTGGTGCCTTTGGTCGTCGTCGAGAGGCTCTTAATGGTTTCCGCTGTGTCTGCGGCTGCGGCTGTTCCAACAGTTCCAGATGCCAGGTCCAGACCTGCGGTCAGGGCAGTGGTTGTTCCTAAACCTCGGGCGGCTCGTGAGGCCTGGTAACCGTACTTTGCAGCGCCTGCAGCGCTCAGTCCATCAGATAGATATTGATTCAAGTTGAAGCTCCCAAATTTCTCCCCGTAACACTACCATACAGGTTGAATCGCATTGGTCAAGGGAATTCGCAGGCTCTCACTCTTTCTTAATGAAATCCTCATCTGGCGACTCTTCGTGGCCTCGCACAAGGGCGTCCGGTTTTCGCTAGCACGGATAACACCCTGCTAGCTAATCATGATGATCTACGGGCCGGGGCAGTACCGATTCAGCGATTTCCTAGGAGTCGGGCTCCCTTTGAATTTATTGTTTTGGGTGCCGGCTTCCGTCCTGATTTCAATTTTCTTTCCGTTCTAGAATCAGGGGGCAAGAATAGGGTCGGCAGCTCTTTGCCCAGAACCTACGCGGCTGAGCGCTCTTCGACTAAGCTTCCGATTTTGGGTGCATCAGTCAAGATTAGTAGCATGCCTCGTTCATTGTGAGTTAATTCCTCATTAAAGAGGTCGAGAGTTTCTTTTCGATCTGATTCGTTCACTCTTGTGAGATTGAAAAGAACTTTGTCTCCCTGTGCAAAATCGTGGCGGACTTTTTTGAGTTGGTGGGAGGCAGAAAACTGCCAGTTCTGGTCTGGGGGTGGTGATAGGGGGCTCTTGACATCCCATTCAACACCGTTTTCATCCACGAATTCAGCCCCACCAGTGGGCTCTCGGGTTAGGTGTTCGAAGATTTCCAAGTTCTCGGCCTGCAGGGCGACGACGGCTTCTTCCACTCCACCTAGTTGAAGTTTCGGTCCTTTGGCGGGATCTATGGCAAGGCTCTCAAGGCGCTGCATGGCCTGATCGATCTCTTGAGGTTCCCAAGGATCGAAAACCTCGCCAACCTGCAACAGCGTGCCTTTATCGTCGAGTTTGGCGAAATTGAAGTTCTCGACGCTCTTGAGGCGTTCTCGAGCGTAGAGATGAGGGTCAACGTGTGGCTTGCGCCTATTCCCCGACTTGATGTTCATGCTCTTATTATGCTTGGAACTCGCTGGCGGTTTGTTACGCTGTCTTTAACGGGCTGTCAAATCGGCTGGATACACAAGCGGGCTCATCTTTATGAGGTTCTCAAGTGTCTGGGCAAGAGCAGCTACCTGCGAAGGTGCCGGGGGACTGGCAACGGGTGTCAAGCTGAGCCGAAGATTTCATCCTCTGTCCCAAGTGGGGTGAGCATGCTGAGATCTGAAAAGTCTGCCAAGTGGCGGGTTTATCATTTTATTGCTAGGATTTGGAGCCTGAGTCGGGCTTCCCACCGGCATCGGGCTTCGCGCCTGCCTCCGATTTGGCGTCCGCGGCAGGCTTGGCACCGGCTTCGGGTTTTCCGCCTGTTTCCGGTTTGGCGGCGGCGGCCTCGGTAGCCTGCTCTTTCATGGTGGCCTTGGCTGCTTCAGTGTTGGCGTCGTTGACCTGGTCGTTGATATGCTTGGTCCCGATCTGTTCGGCAGCCAGCAGGCTGGCATCGTCCAGGTATTTATCGTCGCCCTGAACGGCGGCCAGGCAAGACTCGGACTTCATGTTTTCGGCAAACTGGTCGTGGGCTTCGGGAGCTTTGTAGGCCAGTGTGGCTTCGAGTTCCTTCATGGGGTCTTCGAGTCCCCAGCTTTCCAGATTTGGAAGGCAACCCGCCTCCCCGAGGCGGTCGCTGATGCCCTCCCGGTCTATAGCTTGGTTCATGGCAGCCTCGATCTCATTGACCGTCATGCTGCGGTCGCCGTATTGATCGGCGATGTGTTCGAACCGTGCGGCAACGGTGTCGAGAGGCTTTGAAACAGTCTGAAAGTGCGCCCCACCAAAGTTTTGCGAGGTGACGGTATGGCCCGATGGTCTTTTGAATGAGATGGAATTCATAGTTGTGTATCCTCCTGAGTTGTCTGCTCGGTCTTTACAATAAGCGAGGCGACTTTGAGAAAAGCTTTAAAAGTTGCTCAGCCAGGTTGAACCGCAACCGGGGGAGCGGACAATCGTTGCACAAACATGCCGGTCTCGTCCTGAAGAAACACTTACCGCAGTAGCTGATTCGTCTGGTGAACCGAGAGATTTCAAGCCATCTACTCTCGTACATCGCTTTGCGGGCTCTTTTTCCGCCGCAAACTCTGGGGTGGCAGGCGCGGTGAGGAGGGACAAAAGTCCACATCGGAGCGCTGCTCTTTGACTTACTAGGCGGATTGCTGGAGCTTGTTGACGACGCTCTCCCACTTGTCAACCTGCTGTTGGGCCGAGGCCATCTTGGAGTTAAAACCGTCCATATAGGTCTTCTGAGTTCTGTTCTCGATCAAGGCCCCGCCGGCGAAGCCGAGTAGGGGGCCGCCGAAAAAGGCGGGGATGGCGATCGCAGGGTTGTTGGCCGAAGAAGCAACGACGATCCCGGCGGCAAGACCTGCGGTCATTCCCAGTAGGGGTGTAAAGGAGCTGGAACTGAACTTACTGTTTCTTCGACCACAAAAAAGCTCGTATTCATCCCTCATTTCGACCTGTTTCACCTGCTCTTTGGCCATCTCCAACTGGCGCTGGGCCGAAATCAACTCTTTGAGTTGAGATTCCTGAGAGAAGGTTTGGGTGGCGCCAAGTACGGTCGAGTCGACGACTTGATCGGTAGGTCCTGGTGAGGAATTCTGACTCGCGGGATGTGTCGAAGCCGTAGACTTGGCGCTGATCCTTGATCGACTAAGGTTTGTTGAAGCTATTTGCATGGTGACCCCTCTTTACTGTTGAGGTCTCCAACTTAGTATCCGACCGTCAAGAGAGCGTAAGAAGGGTGTCACACATTCGTCACACAGGCCAAGACCATGGGAACCAAGGGAGGGCTTTGGCACGTTCAGTAGGGCTTTGCGGAAAGACTTGCAACGGGTTTTACCTCCAGTCGATAAGAAACATCAAGCCATCCTTGGTCGAAGCTCAAGCGGGACTGTAAATCCCCGGCCCGCACTTGAGTCAATCCAAGGCAAAATGGAAGAAGGCTTGTTGAGATTCGGAACTCGCCTTCGAGCG
>CAZVVF010000373.1:0-5102 GCA_964630575.1 uncultured Burkholderiales bacterium
CGCGCTTGCCAGCATCGGAGGCGACTTCAGCGCGTTGAGCGTCGCTGCTGAAGGCATCGCTCTCGATCAGAGCTTGAGCCTCAGTGTCTTGCCCCAAGCGCCACAACAGCTTCGTCCGCTGGCTGTCCAAACCGTGCAATCGCCCCTTGTCCGTCAAACGGGAGCGAGACTCCGTAAGAATGTCGTAGGCCTTTTGGTACTGACCTAAGCCCTCGTGAGCAAAGGCGGTTCGGAAGATGGCCTCCAAGCCCGCCTTGTCATCGCCATATTCCTCGACCAGCTCATTCAAGACAGGCAGGGCTTCACTGTAGAGACGCCTCTGCATGTAGAGGCGAGCCAACTGCTCTTTTGTGGCCAACACCTCTTGGCTGTTGTTCTGGTCCGCAAAGCTTGCGATACCGCGCTGGTAGAATTCGACAGCCTTCTCGGTCTGACCCAAGACGTGATAGAGGGTTCCGATGGTGACCTCGATCTCCGCCACAGAATCGGGCTCGAGGGTCTTGGCCATGTCCAGCGCAGCCAGATTCAAACCGAGGGCTTGCTCCCAGTGATGGGCGTACTCGGTGACCTTGGCCAGACGGATCTGTACCTGGAACTTCAGTTCATCACTTGGGTCAGCCATAGCGCTGACGATCCCATAGGCCCGCTGGCAGGACTCCTCGGCTTCGTTGAATCGACCCAATTTCAAAAGCGCATCGGATCGCAAAAGCCAACTCTTTACAGCTTTGTCCTGGCGCTGGCACTGCCCAAAGAGTCCAGCCGCTCTCTCCATCAGTTCGAGCGCCCGCTCGGTCTCGGCTCCCGACTGACCACCACTGGCCTTGAGGAAAGAGTTGGCGGCGTATTGATAGAGACTGGCCTCGCTCTCTTCAGCGTTGCCCTGAACTCTGTAGCTCTCGGCCGCCTTGAGGAGTAGGTCACCTGCCAGAGTGTACTCTTGGCGATCAGAGGCCTGGAGAGCCTGTTCGATCCACTCCTTCGGGGTGTCGGCCCAAGCCGGAGAACTCAAAGAGACTAAGACAAGAGCAAAGAGGAGAGTGCGAAACAGAGCCTTCATCCCATCTGTTTTTAGACAGGGCCGCATTCGGCCTGTCTTCACCAGGAGGTTAGCCACTTCTCGACGACCGATCCCCATGTGGACCAGCAAACACCTCAAATCATCTACGAGAGTCAACACATTCTCGCCTTAGCCAAGCCCTTTGGCATGCCTTGTCAACGAGACCAGAGTGGGGATCCGTCTCTCCTAGACTGGGCCCAAGAGTATTTGGGGAATGAACCGCACCTGATCCATCGTCTGGACCGCCCGACTGGGGGCCTCGTTCTGTTTGGCAAGACAAAACACGGAGCCACTCACCTCTGTGCACAATTCCAGTCCAGGAGTCTCAGCAAGGTCTACCTCGCCGTCAGCGCCCAACAGCCAAACTTTGAATCCATCGAACTCCATCACTTCATCGGGAAACTGCCTGGCAAGAACTTCGTGAGAGCCTATGACAAGCCAGTTCGTCATTCCAAAAAGGCCAGTCTGCAGGCCAGGGTTTTGGCCCAGGCCGATGGGCTAAGTCTGATTGAGGTGAAACCCCTCACCGGCCGGCGGCATCAGATCAGGGCGCAACTCCAAACCATCAAGCTGTTCATCCTTGGCGATATCAAGTACGGAAAAAGCAAGAAACCCTTGGAGTACCCCGGCATCGCCCTGTGGGCCTACCAACTCAAGTTCCAGGACCCTGAAGAGGGCCCCCTCTCTCTGACCGCCCCCCCGCCGGATCTTTTCCCTTGGAATCAATTTCAGGCCAGCATGCAAAATCCATCATAGATGGCGCCATGGAGAGGCCCAGCTTCAGCAGCCTCGCGAGGCGTTCTGGAGCTTGAATATTTTCCATGAAGGGGCCGCTTTCTCGTTCCTGAACTACCCCTACCATGGGTCGACTTCGCCTCTCTATAATTTTGCTTCTGCTGGTCGGCTTGGCTTGCGGATGTAGCAAGGGGCCACCCAAAGATGCGGTTGTGTTGTGGACCGCCTTTGAGGGCGTTGAACTCGACACACTGAGAGAGCGAGTGGCCGATTTCGAGCGAGAGTCTGGGCGACAGGTCGCGCTGCTCAAGGTCCCCTTCGCCTCGCTCCGCCAAAAGGTCTTGGTCGCCGGTCCGGCCCTGCAAGGGCCAGATATCCTGATCGGCCCACACGACTGGATAGGACTGTTGCAAACGGCCGATCTCTTGGCCCCTATCCCCGACAAGGTTTTGACTGGCCAAGGCGAGGTGTTTTATCCCATCTGCCTCAAGGCCGTCACCTACGACAACGCTCGCTACCTAGCGCCCATGATGATGGAATGCGTGGTCCTGGCACGCAACACAGAGATGTGCCCGAGCGAGCCAGAGACCCTCGATGAGTTGGTGGAGATTGCGCAACGCACTCAAGACAGGGCCAACAATATCCTGGGGTTCGCCTACGAACTGGACAACTTCTACTTCACCTGGGCCTTCATGGCAGGATTTGGCACCGATTTTTTGGCCCCATTCTACCAAAAGGATTTCCAGATAGACCAACTGCAGTTCAACACCCCAGCCTCGGTTGCGGGCGCCACTTGGGTCGCCGACCTGCGGCTCAAGTACGAACTGGTTCCACCGGGGATGAAAAACGAGACCGCCGTGGATCTCTTCCTCAACAAGAAACTTGGGATGATGCTGTGCGGCCCCTGGAATCTCGGAGCCATTCGCAAAGCCGGAATTTCTTATGCCTTGCAACCGATTCCAGCCGGACCCAAAGGCCCTAGCTCCCCTTTTGTCGGGGTCACCGGCGCTATGCTCAACAAGTATTCTGCCGAAAAACCAGGGGTCGAAGAGCTGCTGCTCTTCCTCTCCTCAGCCGAGACCGGGGCCCGTCTCTGCGAATCCTCCGGGCGAGCCCCCACCAGAACAGACACAGCCAAGCTGCTCTCTGAACGGATCACCGATCCGGCCGTCACCAGTGACCTGCAGCTGTTCTCGAGCGCCGCTCAAAGCGGAACGCCGCTACCCAATCACCCAGCGGTTGCCCCGGTATGGGACATCATGAAGCAGACCTTAGAACTCATCACCACCGGCCAAACGACACCCGAGGTCGAATTGGCGAGAACCACAGAGAGGGTGCGGGCTAAAATCCGCTTCATGATGGAATGAACGAGCGCGCTAAACCCACTTTTTATATCCTGCCAGCCCTCATACTCATGGGATTGTTGTCGTTCATCCCCAATCTCTATTCTGTCTACCTAGCCTTTACCAACTTCAGTCTCTATCACTACTCCGATTTTCAGTTTGTAGGTCTCAACAATTTCTACAAAATTCTGGGGTCATCGGAGCTTGGCACCTTTATCAGGGTTGCCCTGTGGACCGTTGTGTGGGCCTTTCTGTCCGTTGTCCTGTCTGCCATTGTGGGTCTCTTTTTGGCCATCCCCCTCAACAAAGAGGGTCTATGGGGAGCGAAGTTCTACCGAACCCTCTTCATCGTTCCGTGGGCCATTCCAGCCTTCATCTCGGTCTTGATGTGGCAAGGCCTTCTCAACACCTCCAGCGGTGCTGTGAACGCGGTTATTATGGGTCTCGGCCTAGAGGCGATCCCCTGGCTCGATGCCCCGGGCTGGGCTCGCTTTAGCGTCTTGATGGTCAATGTTTGGCTCGGCTATCCCTTCATGATGACCATCTGCCTGTCCGCGCTTCAGAGTATTCCAAAGTCCGTCTACGAGGCCGCTGATATTGACGGAGCCTCAAACTGGCTTCAGTTCAAGGCTCTCACTCTGCCGCTCTTAAAAGCCTCGCTCATCCCGGTCCTGATCTCCAACTTCGCCTTCAACTTCAATCAGTTTACCGCGATCTATCTCCTCACAAAGGGGGGCCCAACCGTTCCCGGCAGCGAGGCAGGGGCCACCGATATCCTGATCACCTACAGCTACAAATTGGCTTTCGACCTCTACCAGTACGGGATAGCCTGCGCTTACGCCATTATCATATTTGTGGTGGTCGCGAGCGTTTCTGGGGTCAACATCAAATTGACAGGAGCCTTTGACGATGACTGACATGGAACCCAAGAAGCGTTCCATCGACCCCACTCTCTACGCCTGGCACGCCGCCTTGATCGTCTGTCTGATCTTCTTTTTGTCACCGGCTTTCTTTGTCATCGTGGCCGCGTTGAGACAAGATGGAAGCCTCGTTTCTGCTGAGATTCTCCCATCTCTGTCGGAACTCACACTCAACAATTTCAGTCGACTCCTGGAGGAGACGCCCTTTGCCAGGTGGATGATGAACACCCTCATCGTTTCCACCATCTCAACCGTCATCGCCGTCACTGTCACAACGCTTGCCGGATACGCCTTCAGTCGGTTCCGCTTCAAAGGTCGAAAAAACGGCTTGCTGTTTATGATACTCCTGCAGATGTTCCCAGCCGCCATGAGTATGGTGGCGATCTTTCGTTTGCTTCAGACCATAGGACCTCTCACAGGTGGTCTTGTGGGCTTGAACAGTCTGTTTGGATTGGCCCTGGTCTACATCGGAGCGGGGATCCCGTTCAACAGCTGGATCATCAAGGGTTATGTCGACGCCTTGCCCATTGAGCTCGAAGAGTCGGCCTACTTGGACGGAGCCACGCCGTGGCAAACCTTCTCTCAGGTGGTCTTTCCCCTCATGGGACCGGTGCTGGCAACGGTCGCGGTATTCAACTTCATCGCCCCCTATTCAGACTTCGTCTTCCCCTCCGTCCTGCTGTTCAATGAAGAGCAGTACACCTTGGCGATCGGAATGCAGGGTTTTATTTCGGGCAACTTCTCGGGCAACTGGTCGCTCTTTGCCGCCTCAGCCGTGTTGGGCTCTCTACCCATTCTCATCGTCTTCTTCTCCCTCCAAAAGTTCTTGGTCCAGGGACTCACCGCAGGCGCGGTGAAGGGTTAGGGGTCCGTCGCATGAGTCTTAAATTTGTCAGCCTTCTAGCCGAACCCCTGCACACAGCGCTCCGAGAACTCTGCCGATCGCTCAACGCCGACGGCCTCCCTGTGGAGTTTCAGGTGGTCGAGGATTGGCGCACAGCACAAACGACGTTGTCTTACGGCGACGCTCAGTTGGGAGCGGGTTGC
>CAZVVF010000374.1:0-5090 GCA_964630575.1 uncultured Burkholderiales bacterium
AATGGGACACCTCTTCGCATGGGAAACTGACTCGCTTGCGCACACTCGCAAAAGCTGAGATCGCTTCGGCGCAGGGAGATGTCAAAACCGCACTCTCCTACTTCCGGGACCTCCGAGCCCTGCGCCACAAGGGCGCTCTCGCTTATCTTCGAGCCGCAGCCCTGGCCCAACGCGATGGCCAAGCCGCCCTACAGACAGAATTCTTACACACCGCGATCGACTGCGACCCTGAGAGCCATTGGGCCGCGGTCGCCCAGAAAAAGCTCAACGCCTGAGAGCCTCCCAACCCACAGCAGACATTCGGTGAAGACGGCCTCGGCAGAAACCATTGCACATCTGCACCAAATCTGCACAAAGTCTCAATCCAGAATCGATAGTTCACAGGTAAACTAGGTCCATAAACCGCAGCACGAACGAACTCTGATGACCCCCCCCCAGCTATGAGTTCCAACCGCTGCGGTTTTTTAATTTCCCCACCCGACCTTGGCAGGTCCGACCAAGCTTGAGTTCGTGAGCGGCAAAACCAGGAGTTGCGACGATTCGAGCCTAATTTTGAGGAACACTATGAGCGATATCTACCTTTGGGAAACTTATGATCGGTTGGGACGAGAAGCCCTAGACCGTCGAGATTTAAGCCAAGCTGCCGAAGCCTTTCGGTCAGCCGTTGCCACAGCCGAGGGACTCGAGCCCCAGGATAGACTGGTTCTATCTCTGCGGAACTTGGCTGCGACCTTGATCGAGCAGGGTATGGTTAGCGACGCCTATGAGCTTTTGCTCCGAACCCTCGAGGTCGCCAAGGAATCGCTCGGCAAAGAGAACTCGCAAACCATCGAAACCCAGCGAGATCTCGCTGGGGTTTGCCAAGGGCTGGGCTTCCTCGACAAGTCCGAGGGCTACCTCAAAGCCGTGTTGGCCGCTGAGACTCAAACCGGGCAAAGCGAGCAGAGCACCTCCACCCTCGAAGAGTTAGCGGGACTCGCCATGTCTCGCGACAACCCCAGCAAAGCTGCTCGATACTACAAACAGATCGTGAACATCCGCACCGAGCAACTCGGTGCCAGCCACCCCGACGTTGCACAAATCTTGTTGCGATACTCCACCGCCCTCTACCAGAGTGGACAAGCCGAAGAGGCTGAAACATCCATGGCTTGCGCCTTTGACATTCTGAAGACTCAATTTGCCGAAGAGCCCACCCATCTAGCCCAGAGCCTTCTGGCTGGAGCGCAACTCATGGTCGAGTCTGGCCAACTCGAACCCGCCCTGGCCCACCAGAAACGCGCCCTGGACATCCTCTCTGAGAACTTGAGCGTCACGGACAACAGGCTTTGGGAGACCCGAGAACTCATCGCTTCCTCCCTAGCCGGGTTGGGCAAGGTCGACGAGGCCATCGAACTGCTGGAGTACTGCCTGCGAAACCGAGAACACCTCGAAGACTACAAGCAGGGAGCCATGCTCAAGAATCTGGGCGGGCTCTATCTGACGACGGGCAAAACGGAGAAGGCGGAGGAGCTCTACAATTCAGCCGCCGAGATCCTGGAGAGAACTCTAGGTCCCGAGCACCCCGCGTACCTGGCCACCCAGGAGGAGCGCGTTCAGCTCTACCACTTTAGCGGACGCTCCAAAGAAGCGCTGGACATCGCCCTGCGCTGCATCAAGGTCACCGAAAATCGCTTTGGCCCGGGCCACCCGAATACGGCCCAAACCTATGCCTCCACGGCTCTTCTCGCACACAACGCCGAAGAGTGGGAGACCGCTTTAGAGTTGATGCGAGCTGCCGAAAAAATCTGGCAGAGTCTTCGCCCCCAGCCTGAAGACGTTCTAGCCAACTGCCGAACAAACATCGCGACTTGCCTTCTAAAACTCCAACGATTCGATGAGGTCGAAGGCACCCTCCTCCTCGCCGAGGAGGTCGCTGGGCCGTCTCTTCGACCTGTCATAGCCAATCTTCGCCAGCAGCTTGCCGCTGGCCGAGAGCAAACGGAGGAACCAACAGTGGAAGAGAATCATCCTGAACCGACCGAGGTTGAGACACCGACGAACCCCGTCGACGACGACTTTTCGCTGCCCGACATCGAAGACATGATCGCCTCTGCTGCCCCCTTGAGCCAAGCCAAAAATGAGAGCATCGAAGCCGCAGATTCGCCCAGCGATCGAGACCTGGACCTCGATCTCGATCTCGATGTCGATGTCGAGCCTGAGGCCACACAGGCCAACGAGGGAGAGACCGACATCATCGCGGCTGAAGAAGCTCCAGAGCCCAAGGCACCCGAGGCCGAAGAGAGCTTCACCGAACGGCGAAAAGCAGGCCGCAGGCACCTGGATCTGAACCACTTTTTCGACCTTAAGGTCTCCCGAGCCCAAGAAGGGACCCCGCAAGCTGTCAAGAGTTTCTTTGTCGACCTCGCACCGGGAGGGCTGCGCATCAACAGCGAGACAGCCTTCCCCACAGAGGGCGAACTGGTCTTAACCTTGCCCAAGGAGCTTCTGGGTGAGGAAACCCAGTTGAAAGCGGAAGTGGTCTGGCAGAAGTCGCTCTTCGGCAACAGCATACTGCAGGGCCTAGCCTTCCGAGACCTCACCTCAGTTCAGCAACACCTGCTAGGGAAAAAGCTGAATTCAGAGACCGTGCCAGACCGCTCCAACAGCCGCCAACACTACAGACTCTATCGCCCGTTCCCCATCAGGCTCCAAGCCGAGGGGCAGGATGACTGGATAACCTCCTACGCCACCGATCTTTCCATCGACGGCTTGGGGACGCGACTCAACACCCAGTTCGAACAGGGAAACCAGTTGCGGATTCGTCTCGAACTCGAATTCGAACTTCCCACCGTAGAGGTCGAGGCCAGAGTCGCCTGGGCTCGCGAAGGAGAAAACGGAATTTCGCACGGCCTACAGTTCGACTCGGTGGGGCCCGTTGAAGCCAAAACCATCAAGCGATACATAGACCGCTGCCTCCTCTTCTCTCCCGATTAGGGCGCCCTTCAGGGGAAGAGCCGAACCTTGATCATTTTACGTGTAGGGTTTAGCGGAATTCTGGTGAAGGGGTCGGCCTCCACTGGACTATCAACTAGAGCAAAGATAAGCGAGGCCGATTGCATGAAAATTTCCGATCAGGGTACAGCCAAACTCACCTACGAGGGCAATGAAGTTGAGCTTCCACTCCTGGAAGGCACAATGGGCGAAAGAGCCATTGACATCTCGAAACTCCGAGCGTCTACCGGTCTAGTCACGTTAGACAACGGCTACGGGAATACCGGGTCCTGCGCCTCCGACATCACCTTCATCGACGGTGAAGAGGGGGTCCTTCTCTATCGCGGCTACCCCATTGAGCAGCTCGCCGAAAAGGCAGACTTCGTCGAGGTTTCCTTCCTCCTGATCTACGGACACCTGCCTAGCCCCAAAGAGCTTGCCGACTTCCACAATCAACTCACCCACCACAGCCTCATTCACGAGGACATGAAAAAATTCTTCGAAGGCTACCCACCCACGGCCCACCCGATGGCCATTCTCTCCGCCATGGTCGCCTCGCTGTCTGCTTACTATCCTGAAGAGGATGGCGACACCAACATCATCCGACTTCTGGCGAAACTCAACACCATCGCCGCCTTCAGTTACAAAAAGTCGATCGGCCAACCCTACATCTATCCGCGCAACGATCTCGACTACGCTGGCGATTTTCTTCACATGATGCACGCCGTACCCGCCGAGCCCTATCAACTCGACGACACCTTGGTTGAAGCGCTCAACCTGCTCCTCATTCTCCACGCCGACCACGAGCAAAACTGCTCGACCTCCACGGTGAGAATGGTCGGTTCGAGCGGGGCCAACCTCTTCGCCTCCATCGCCTCTGGAATCTGCGCGCTCTGGGGGCCTCTCCACGGTGGGGCCAATCAAAAAGTGATCCAGATGTTGTCGCGCATCGAACAGGACAACTCGGACTACAAAAAATACGTAGCCATGGCCAAGGACAAGAACAGCGACTTCCGCCTCATGGGTTTTGGTCACCGCGTTTACAAGAACTTTGACCCCCGCGCCCGTATCCTGAAAAAGTCTGCCGATGCCGTGTTGGCCAAGCTCGGCGTTGACGATCCACTCCTGGATATCGCCAAGAGACTCGAAGAGGTCGCCCTTAGCGACGACTACTTCGTGGAGCGAAAACTCTACCCCAACGTCGACTTCTACTCGGGTATCATCTACCGCGCCATGGGTATTCCCACCAACATGTTCACCGTTATGTTTGCCCTCGGAAGACTGCCCGGCTGGATCGCTCAGTGGAAAGAGATGAAGGAGAGCCCAAGTGCGAGGATCTACCGACCTCGCCAAATCTACACCGGAGACACCAAGCGCGACTATTGAGCGCTTCCAGCCATAAACGGCTGGCATGGAAACAACCGTTGCTCTCGGGGGAAACCTGCGGGAGCAACAGTTGCCGCTCGGGGTTAGTGAGACTTCTGTGACAAGTCGCTCGGCGACGCCGTCACAGGGCCTTCTCGGCGGCCTTCACGGTATTCTCCAAGAGGATAGCGATGGTCATCGGACCCACTCCCCCAGGTACAGGGGTAAGCCAAGAAGCCTTCTCCTTGGCCGACTCAAAGTCTACGTCACCAACCAAGCGATAACCGCGTTCGCGAGTGGGGTCGTCGACCTTGTTGATGCCAACATCGATAATCACAACTCCCTCTTTCAGCATGTCCTTATTGACCATCTCCGGCTTTCCAATGGCCGCAACAAGGATATCTGCCTCTCGCATGAGTTGTTCGGCATTCTGGGTTCGCGAGTGCACGACCGTAACGGTGGCGTCTCGCTCTTGCAACAAAAGAGCCATGGGCAGACCAACAATATTGCTGCGACCAAGCACCACAGCCCGCTTTCCTGAAATCTCAATCCCCGAGCGTTGCAAAAGGACGATGCAGCCCCAGGGCGTGCAGGGCACAAAGTGCGGTTCACAACCGCGCCGGGCCAGCAGGCCGACGTTCATGGGATGAAAGCCGTCGACATCCTTCTCCATGGGGACCTTGGCCAGGACCGCCTCGGTGTCTATGTGAGAGGGTAGCGGCAACTGGACCAAGATTCCGTGGACTCGCTCATCG
>CAZVVF010000375.1:0-5088 GCA_964630575.1 uncultured Burkholderiales bacterium
GGAGCCTTCGCCGCGAGTTCGGTGAAGGTCGTGTTTGAGGTTGGACAGATCCGGCTTTCTAGTGCCGAACTTGTGAGTGCTCCTTTCGCTCACCGCTTTGCTGAGATGTTCAACGCGGCTCGCAGCCGATTGCGGCACTACCCGATCACGGGGCTCTTCGAGGAGGCCTCTTTTCCCCGTCCGTGGCTTGAGCGCGAGTGGCCCGAAGGTCGGCTCGAAGTAGGGTTGCACACCGGTGGGCGAGGGCGCGTCAACTGGATCGTTTGTGGTGTTGAGTTTCCTGAGCCCTGTCCACTGCCTCTGAATCTGAGGGTTTTCGATGACGGACTGAAGTGCGACCTGAGCCTTTCTACGATTCCCAACTCAACGCGCAAGAGCGACTGGATAGAGAGAGCAACAGGAGAGTTTCACGCGCGTATCGAGGAAGTCTTGCGCCCCAGGACGTCGGTCTTGCTCGACGCCGACCCACTGAACGACGAGATCGAGTTGGTGTTGCGTTTTCTCCCCTATATCGTAGGCTTGCCGCAGGACCATCCGCTTCGAAGTTTTGTCTTGTCCCTGGTCCAATTCAAGGACGTTTTCGGCGGCCATTGGAGTCTCTCCAAGCTGCTGGATCTCGAGGAGAGGGACGGAGCCCTGCTGGTGGTGCCTGCTGTGCCCACAGACTGCCCGACCGACTCTATTGGGAGTCGACCGGTCTTGCTTTGGCGAGGTCAATCCAAGACATTCGGGCAAGCTCTGTTTCAGAGGATGCAGAGTGGGGCGGGATATCTCTACTCTCTGCGCCGTGGGGAAGAGGTCCAGAGCAAAAAAGGGGGATCGACGCAAACCCTCTTGGCCGAACTAGAGTGGAGTCGCGGTCGTATGTCTCTGAAGCCGTTCGGCCGCAGTGACGCTCGATTCGAGGTGGAACTGGTGGGGCGAAGACGCAACAGCGAAACGATTCACCTTGAAGACCCGGCTCCCTACGGTATCCGGCTTCTTTGGGTGAGTGACGACGAGGTCGCCAACTGGAGCGTTAGCCCGGATTTTCAAAAGGAGTTTAGCCAGGCGGTGGTGGCCCTCGTCGATATGGCTTTGGACGATCTCGACTTGGACCCGCAGTGGTTGAGGGCCTTGCTGCTCTGGGCTTGCGGGGTTCATTCGCTCAAGGCTTACCCCAAGCTGAGCCGAGTGGCACTCTTTGAGACTGTCAGGGGCCGTTGGCTCAGTGCCGAGAACCTTCCGACCGACGTCGTTCCGGTGGTGGAGGACCGTTCGGCCAGCCTCCCTCGAACGCTTCCTTTCGATGTTGTTCTGTGGTCCGATCCTCTCCTGGCCAGATTGGGAATCGAGACCCGAGAGGTGGGAATGATGCTCCGCAAGGCTCATTGGAAAGAGCAGGGGCGTGACAAGTGGCTGGCGCGTTACCAGCCTTGTGAGGTCCCGCATTCGGAATTGATGGAGGGATTGAACTGTCGGGCTTTGCCGGGTGGACACTTTATCGCTGAGAGGGCCGACCGAGACCTCGCCTCTACTCTCGTGGTGTGGCGCGAAGGGCGCCCCCTCGGGGTTCGACGCCTGCCCGCTGAGTTCGCAGGCGGGACCCTCTTTGTCTACGTCGACGACTCCTTTCCTGCTGATGATTACTGGTCGGGACCGGCTCCTGAGTGTTGGAACTCCCTCTACGAGTGGTGCCGCTCGGTGGCATAAAAAAAGACACGGCACAGCCAGGTCTTCTCCATGAATTTGCAGATATTTGAGACGCTCTAGGGCGCTGTTTCGGGAGTCGCTCTACAGCCTCTGTCTCTATACTGCCGTGAGCATCTTGTCGAGATGGCTCTTGATCTTGGCCGGTGGCGCAAGTCCTGGCTCAACGACCTTCGGTTCGCCGTTTTGGAAGTAGCAGAGAGTCGGCAGGCCTCTGACCCCGAGCTTACTGGCCCACTGCTTCTGCTCGTCGGTGTTGAGTTTGACGAACTTGATCCGACCTTCATACTCAACGGCGAGCTTCTCTAGTACAGGGAGAAGCCTTTGGCACGGCGGGCACCAAGTGGCGAAGAAGTCAACCAGGACGGGTTCTGTCGCCTTGATGACCTCCGTTTCGAATTCTGCGTCTGTGATTTCTTTGAGTTTTCCCATGCTGATTTTTCCTTATTTTATTTGGGGTAAGTGCCCTTGGCGGAGATTGGGTGAGCACTCTCTGCAGACTGATGAATCAGCCGGCTTGTCGATAAGTTTTCGGATTCCATCCGCTGATAAAACCCCGGGGACTGATGGAAAGTTCCCCTGGATATGTTTTTGCGATTCTCACGAGGGCGAATGCCCCGGGCGTTCCGTAATCTGTTCTTCGCTGAGGATGTTCGCCTTCTCTATTTCCTGGAGGGCCACCTCCACGGAGCGCTCCAGCTGAGGATCGTGATCGGCTCTCCAGTCCTGCGGCCTGATTTCGATCTCTTCATCGGGATCTGTTCCGTAGTTTTCAACCCCCCATCCGACATCGGGAAACCAAAAGGCAAATTCGGGCTGGGTCGTCACCGTATCGTCTACCAAGGGGTGTCGTGGCCAGATACCGATCGTGCCTCCCCAGGTCCGCTTGCCTAAGAGGGGTCCCAGCTTGAGGAGTTTGAAGCAATGGCTGAAAATGTCCCCGTCGGAGCCGGCCTGTTCATTGGTGATCGCAACCAGGGGACCGGTGGGGGCGTCTTGCGGGTAGGGTGTCGGATTGCCCCAGCGCTGCACGTCGAAGCCGAGTCGGGGTCGGGACAATTTCTCAAGAATGAGACCCGATACGTTGCCTCCGCCGTTGTATCTCACGTCTACGATCAGGGCCTGTCGTTGCAGTTCAGAGTAGTAGCCCCGGTGGAATTCTGCGAATCCGTCCGGTCCCATGTTGGGAATGTGTACGTATCCCACTTTCCCTTGAGAGAGCGCGTGCACTTTGGCTCTGTTGTTCTCTACCCATTCCCGGTAACGGACAGGTGTTTCGCGGCGCAGCGCGCGGACCACGAGGTTCTCGGGCTTCGGCCGTCCTTCGCCTCGGTGAGAGGACTTCCTGAGAACTCTTAAGGTGACCCGCTCGTCAGCTTGGTTGACCAGGAACTTTTCGCACGGTTCTTGGTCCGAAACCCGATGACCGTTCACGGCTAGGATGACGTCTCCGGGTGAGAGGGGGTGGTGGAGAATGCGAAGAGGGGATGTCTCTTTCTCGGAGTGCGGGTCCCCACGAGCGATCTCGACGATGCGATATCCCTTGTACCGTCCGTCCCATTTCAAAGTCGCTGCGAGCTTGCCCTGGGCGTAGTAAGGACCGCTCGAATAGTCACCACCATACTCATAGGCGTGGGAGGTCCCAAGTTCGCCCTGGAATTCCCACAGCAGGTCGGAAAACTCCCGTCGAGTGGACAGGCGGTCGAGCAGAGGCGCGTATCTGTTGAGAGTGGCTTGCCAGTCGAGAGAGGCCATCTCCGGGTCCCAGAAATGGTCCCTCATGAGCCTCCACGCTTCGCGAAGCATCTGCTGCCACTCGGTGCGAGGCTTGATCGAGACCTTGACCCGGGACAGATCCAGCCAACCGGTCGCTCGGCTCGGGCCACGCCCGGTTGCGGTGGTGATCTTCTCGGCCTTCACGACTCTGAGCGCTCGGTCGCTCCGATAGATGACAGTCGATCGGTCCAGGGAGAGGTCAAAGCCAGAGACCGCCGGGACGACAACGCTCGTTTCCAGTGTCTTAAAATCGAAGACCTCGATGGAGGACTCGGGGGTTCTGGTCTTTGTCTCGTTCTTTCCCAGCGCCGCGCGTACTGGAGAGGTTCCCAAGATGGCTTTATCCTTCACCCCCATGATGCCAAAGAAGAGTCCCTCTTTTACGGGGAACACCCGCAGTCGGTCTTGGATTCCGTCAAGATCGACCCGCAGCTTCTTTTTCTTCTTCTCCTTCTTCTTGTCTTTCGAATCGAGGTAGGGGCAAGGCAGTTCGGGGGCGTCGTTGCCCGGCGCTCGAGGTCGAGGCAAAAACGGGTCTGGTTGCTCCTCTTGCAGGGTGATGAGGTAGGGGCGCGTGGCGTTGGGAAAGCTGTAGTTGAAAAAGAGGCTGTCTTTGACGGGGTCGAAGTCGCGGCGACTCAGGAAGTAGAGGTATCGCCCTTCGGGGTCAAAGTCTGGCGCCCAATCGTAGAAGGGTTCGGTCGTTACGGCGGTGCTCTTTCGCGTCTGCCACTCAAACAGGTGAATCTGGCTGTCTTGCCGGTTGCAGCAGAGTGAGAAGGCAACCCACTCGCTATCGGGGCTGAAGGCCGCCTCTGGAATTCGCTGATAGCGGTCTTGCGCGATTTGGAAGATCTCGGGTCGCTGCGCAGGTCCCGAGGCTCGGTTCGCCTTCTTCTTTTTGGAGCTGCTGCGGTTCCATTTGAGAAAGGCGTCGTCGACCTCAAAGCCAAAGAGCTGGTGTCGATGATTGGTAAACCAAACACGTTTCCCGCACGGGCTTATCACAAGCTCTAGGACCCGCCCGATGTCGGTTCCCTCGGTCAGGCTGACATAAGTGTTGGGCTCTGCCTTTTCCTTGGGGGCCAAAAAGAGGCCAATCTCTTCCTCACCGCTTCGGTCGTTGACGTTAAAAGCGCCGTGGGGCCCCCACTTTAAGAGCCGGTAACGAACGCCATCGGCCTCACCGAGTTGCTTCACGGCACCTTCCCAGTGAGGGAAGATGAAGGGTTTGCCCCGGGAGATGAGCGCCGTTTGGGAGCCATCGAAGCTCAATCCGTAGCCCTGGATGTATCGAGAGGCTGTCACGAAGCGACGGGCCAGTCGTTGCCTTTGAGTGTGGACGCTGATCTCGATCTTCTCAGGCCGCCTCTCGGCTGTGTCGTAGAGAAAGATATCGCCACCACATTGATAAACCACGCGCTGGCCGTCAGAGTTCGGGTAGCGGAGATAGAAATCGTTGTGGTCGGAATGCTTCTTGAGATCGGCTCCCTCGGGCGTGCAGCTATAGAGGTTGCAAATTCCTTCGTGGTCAGAGCCAAAGTAGATCCGGTCTTGGACCCAGATCGGTCGGGTCAGGTTGCCGTTGATCTTGATGAGCGGCTTGAAGGCTCCGTTTTCGGC
>CAZVVF010000376.1:0-5076 GCA_964630575.1 uncultured Burkholderiales bacterium
CCTGATGACCAGAGGGCCACGGTTCTCGAACGGTTCTGGACAGATCAAACTGCTTCTTGCCCAAGAGATAGAGTTGCCCTCGACTGTTGATGCCGCCCGCACCATCTTCGATGTGTAGCCGGTTTCCGTTCTCATCGAAAAACTGAGGGTCAACTCGGAAGTCGGGATCACGAAAGGTTCCATGGTTTTCCAGCGACAACGTCACGGGTTTGGCCTTAGCAAAGAGCTCCTCGGCCAAAGCGGATAAAACGCTCTCCAGGTCCTCTTTCCCGGAATCGCTCTCTTCGGTCGTCACGGCTGTGGAATGAGCTTCGATGAGTTGATCCCATTGGAAGACCACCGCTGACTCGCCGCGTTCGGTGCAAAGACCAACCTCTTCCATCTGTTCGGCTGTGACAAACGAGAGAAATTGACGCATGGCTTGGAATCGCTCGAAGCTATCGCTCTCGGTGTCGATACCTTTGAGTTTGAAGGGCGGCAATAAGAAAGAGAGCGGCTCTCCGTCGAGACTCGCTTCCACGGTAAGACCTCGGGCCGAGGTCTTGTAGTCGAGCTGAATGGTTTTCTTTTTCTTCTTTAAAAATCCGAACATGTTATAGGGCGTGCTTTCTTATGAATTCGTCGAACTGTTGTTGCCAGGTATAGCTGCGTCGAGTCCCTCGATGGACATGGCGTAGCGGTGGTTGCAGGATGGTGTCTTGGCCGTTGGCGTTGGTGACCCAGGTGCTCTTCTTGACCACCCGATTCGGCCACTTGAGCTCTCTTCCATGGCTCTTGCGGACGATGTCTGTGTAGTCGTGGTCGGTGTAGATGTAGCAAGACCCCGTCCCTTCGAACTCCACAAACCAGAGGTCCCCGATTCTGAGCGCGAAGGCGTTCGACGCAGCGAAGCGCTGAAAACCTTGGCAGATATCACCGTAGCGCTTCCAGAAATCGAAACGGGTCGAGTCCTTGTCGGCACTCATAAAGGCACCGAGCTCCCTCTCGAAGAGCGCGAGTTTCACGGTTTGGCGAAGCTCCTGCGAGGCCGCCTCCCATCGTTGTTCGGCAACGAAGGGGTCTCCCATCCGTCCGGTTTCGGTGAAGGCCTCTATAAGAGCCTGCGCCGGCGAACAGACTTTGATTTTCCGCCTCGGTTGAGGCAGTGGTCCGCAGAGACGCCGGAGCCATTTCTCGAAGTAGCGAAATCTCATGGCATTCCGGGTATAAAAGGCGAATAGGGCGTCCAAGTCATCTGAGTCGGCTTTCTTCAGCCACCCCAATGAGGGTTTCTCGTATTGAAGGGAGAGGATTTCGCAGGAGAGACGGGACTTTTGTTTGAGGTCTGTCACGCTAAAGACATCCTTGAGTCGTATGCCCTTTTGATCGAAAATGATCTGCTTGAGAGTAGAAGCGACTTCTGTAGAGAGAAGATCGCTCTTGGAAAACATCCCGAAAGACGCTTCTGCTGGATACTCCCGTTTCAGGTACTCCTTCACGGACTCTCGGTCAAAGTACTCTTCATAGATTCGTAGGAACTGTTTGGGGGAGAGCCTTCTGCGTTTTTTGAGAAGCAACTCAAGCGCCTTGACTCGGGAGCCCTGCGGCACCTGGGGATGAATCGTTAGGACCGGCAGGTAGCGCTTGAGCAGTCTCGTCACGATGATCCTCTCCAGAGGAGGGTCCAGGAGTCTGACGAGTTCGGCAAAGTTGGGAAGGTCGAGGTCCAAGTCGTCGTCGTCCACCAGGCCATAGTCGGCAAATTTGCTCTTGGTCTCTCTCAGCACCATCTGGAGCCGGAGGGGCTTAAAGATGCCGATGGCGGGCGAATGGCTCATTGGCTGTCCCCCAACATCTCCTGAATGTCTTTGAGGGTTTGTTCTTCGGTAAGACGGAATTTGAAGACGACGCGCCGGCTTTCTTCCTTGTCCTCGCCTTTTTCGTTGAACACGAGATCGTATTCGCCCCGGCCTGACGCCACCAACACTTGCTTCAGAATCTTTTGTTGTTTTGGCGCCAAGGTTCGTCCGTGATTTTTAAGGATGTATTTGGTAACGGTGAGAGCGCGACTTTGCGAAAGTTCCAAGTTGCCAAACTCGGGCCCCTCAGAACTCGCGTGACCCTCGACTTCGATTCGCCGAATGTGCTTGGAGAATTGAGGGGAGAGTAGCACGCTGAAATACTGTGGAACGAAATTCTTGAGCCAGGTCTGTCCCTTGCGAGACAAATCCGCTGAGCCTTGATCGAAGATGATGTCGCTCGGTAGCTGAAGGGCTCCGGTTTTAGGGTCGACCTTGACTTGTTGCCCTTGTTTTGCGAACTGGCGACTGAGTTCTTTGATCAAAGATTGACGCACCCCAACCAAGGCTTCGATCTCGGACTTCTTGCGGGTCAACTCCTGCTTGAAGCTCTGGGCCTGAGCTTTGGCGACCCTAGCTTCGTTTTCGGCGACCTTGGCCGCTTGAGAGCGGGTTTCGGTGTCCAGGAGCAGCGCCGTTGTAATGAGTACGAAAACCATGAGGACCCCCACGGCCAGGTCGCTGTAGGAGATCCAGAACGCGGCGTCCTGTTGCTCATCACTCATTGTGGCTGGAGGTTCTCTCTAAACTTCGGGAGCGGTTCTCCCAGTTTTTCATGCGCGTATGCAGTTCCTGAAAGAAGTCTTCAAGATCTCCAAGGTTGGATGCCAAGGCGGTGGAGGCGCTACCGAACAGCTCGACTCCCTCATTGAGACTGTCTTCAAAGCGGCTGAGACTTTCGCCAAGATTCGCGGTGGTCTGATGCGTGTAGCTCTTGATACCGTTGTCGAGGGTATTGAGACTCTCGTTCACCGTGGTGCGATGACGTTCCCAGATTTCATTCATATGTTGGGAACTCTCCTGGAAGTTCTTAGACGACTCCATAAACTCCGTAGAGAGAGCGGTGAGATTCTTGAGTTGTTCTGTGACCAGGCCGGAAGAGTTGTTGAAGGAGTTGGCAACCTCAGTGAGGTTGTTGTTGACATCGGTCATTTTTTGCAGATAATCGTGGGAACCGTGGAGGACTTCCTTGGTGTTGTGAATGAGGGATTCGATTTGGGAGTGAAGAGACTCTTGTTTGCTCACCATCTCCGACAACGACCGATGGGACTCTTCGAGGCTGCCACCAAAACGCTCGGCCCGTTCCACGGCGTTTTCCAGTTGAGAGGCGAGCTCTTTGAAATTGCTCTCGAGACTGTCTGTCATTTTGGCCAGAAACTCTCCTACCATAGAGTCCATGGCTTCCGACTGATTTCGTAGAGTTGTCTCGCCGATAGAACCCAGAGTCGTGTTCATTTCGCTAATTGCTGGCACGAGTTTGTTCTCAAAAGCTTGATTGAGGCTGAGGGCGAAATCCTCGGAGAGGTGGGAGAGAATCTTGGTCTGCTCCTGGGCTTCTTTGTAGTAGGCTTCCTGAATCTCTTCGGATGTTTGCCGTTGGAAGATATGGTCAATTTTGGAAATGAACTTCTCAAAGGCGTGCCTAGTTTGAGAACGTGCTCTGCGAAACGTGGCCGTGTACACGATGCCA
Source organism: uncultured Burkholderiales bacterium (assembly GCA_964630575.1). Taxonomy (GTDB): domain Bacteria; phylum Vulcanimicrobiota; class Xenobia; order Xenobiales; family JADMJV01; genus JAEXNA01. The sequence continues at coordinate 3,529 of CAZVVF010000376.1, forward strand.
AAGAATATCCCGAAGACACTGGTGACAAACGATGTTTGCATGCCGTCGATGAGCCCTGCGATGCTCGTGCGGACCTCATCGACACCTCCCATCTTGAACCCGTAGAGTCCGGTGGTCAGTCCGACAAACGTCCCCAGGATACCCAGAGTCATGAGGCTTCCGCCGATGGAGGAGAGGTTTTGGTTTCCCCAATCCTCGTTGAGTCGTGACAGTTCAAAAAAGTTGCTGGGCTGCTCTGTGTTGCGAACCAACGTTTGGCCCGCCCGTTCGACCGTTGTGATGGCTTCTTGGTACTCGCTCCAGGCGAGTTGGAGCGGTTTGGGAGAATCCCTAAAAAGCTCATCGAGCTGATTGAGTTGAGACAACGATTGGACCCGCGCGAAGCCGATGGTCTCCATGCCAACTTCGAGTTTTTCCAGGTCGTTTTTCAAGGTCTTGTGCATGCGGTGCTGGCGTCGGATACCGGCCAGAAACCACGTCGCGATCGCGGCAACAAAACCAAGAGTAATTGGACTGTTTACAATTTTCCCAATGAAGTCGATCAAATCAAACCCCTTCTTCCTTCAACGTCCCCGTCTTCGCCGATCTCAGACGAGCGAAACGGTGCCGCAGACACTCGGGGACCTCTAGCTTTGGACGACTCCTGAAGCGAGAGGTCTCGATCCGGTTTGGGAGTAGATTTAGGCTGCGGGCTACGGAACTATTCTTGAAAGTCGATAGATTCAACAGTGCTCTATCTCCAAGCGATCGTGAGGATTTGAGAGGTAAGGTTTGGCCTCCTTCTCATAGAGGGGCGTTTCGTCCTGATAGTAGACCATACCGCTGACAATATCTGTCACCCCTCAATCGCGATTCCAGCCTGGATGAGGAGGACTCCATCGCTTGCTCGGTCTCTTGCTTATTCGCTCTCAGGCTTCAGCAACGAGCTTCAACTGGTCGTCCTCGTTTTGCTTCTGTTGGCCCGCCTTTTTCTGTCGCCGTTTCTCTTCGGCCTCGCGCAGCTCCCGGACTTGGTTGGGGTGTTCTTGTTCGAAGGCGGCGCGGTAGGAGTCGGAGCCGTTTTCGTCTAGGGTGAAATCGGGGCCGAGTTCGTCGGGGGCTTGGAGACGCCGCATCACTGTCGACTGGATCATGGTCCGGCTATGGGTGGTGCGCGCCTCGAATGCACGCCTCGAATACGCGCCCCGAATACCCGCCCCCTCAAAAGAAGACCGTAGGCGGCGCGACCCATCAACGCTGCCTACTTGGAACTAGACCCCGAAGTGGGAGCCACGGTCAACCTCTGCCGCTGGTGCGCTCAAGAGGCCGTAGGACCTGGTCCTTACTCAGGCAACCGGACCCGCAACAGCACTCCCTCTAACGAGGCCGCGTAGAGATATCCGTTTCGAACAAACGCCCCACCACTGAGCCGGTTTTCCGTAGGGTAAGTCCACAGCTTTTCTCCGCTTGTTGCATCCACAGCGTGCAGTCCGTGATGGGTGGTCCCATAGACGACGCCGTCATGAAAAACGGGGGCGGCCACCGGCCCCGAGGCGGGTACGCGCCATT
>CAZVVF010000377.1:0-5073 GCA_964630575.1 uncultured Burkholderiales bacterium
AGTCCAGCGCCTCGGCATCGGTCAATCCTGCCCCCCGGCAGCGCTCCGCTCCGGTTCTTCCTCCCAAAGAGCGAAGCTCCGAGACGGCCGTCGACCCACCCACGACCAACGCGAGCTTCTCGCCAGCGGCACCGGGCTCGGCTGAGAGCGATTCCCAGAGAGCGTCAGAGGAAGCTCGAGTCGCGGTCACCTCATCTGCTGCGGGTTTGAACTCCGGCGCTTCGAATCGCTCCGACCAGACTCCTCAGAGTACCGCTTCGCCTTCGGGATCTCCGCCAGGAGACTTGCCTAGCGTTACCAGCGGGGGGGCGAATGAACCAGGTTCGAGACCATCGCCGTCCAGCGCTGTCGGTGCCCTTCGAGGCCAACAAGGCGGCGCTCCCTCGGGCGGTCGCGGTGGGCCCCAGGGCGGTCGCTAGAGAGTGCCTGCAAGCCAGGAGATACGGCTGCCATAGAGCTCTGAGAGTCGTTTGATCTCGGCGGCTCGTTGGAGGAAAAGGCGATTCTCAAGGACCCTGTTGGGCTGTGTCGCGGGGTTTGCCTGAAAGCTCGAGAAGCAGTCGATGAGACGGCGGCCACCCCAGGGTATGAGTTCTTGACTCAGCATGGAGAGACCAGCTTCTCTGGCAGCTTTTTCCATGTTGGAGGCTGTGACGGATCGGGCGCGCCATTCATCGTTGTCCAAAAAACCACGCTCTCGCAAGAACCGTGTCACCGGTTTGGGCAAGCGTTCACTGGCCTCGTAGTAGGATCGATAGGAGCCGAGGTTGGAGTGGTGGACAAAGCCTTTGGCCTGGTCCTTTCCCGCCCGTTGGAATTCGCGAAAGTAGGCGGCCATGTCTTCGACCTCGGTGTGGATGAGCGACTCAAAACTAAAGACAAAGTCAACGGAATTGTCCTCGACCGAACCCAGGCTTCGGCCATCGCCAACCAAGTAGGTGATCCCCTCGTTCCCCAAGCGCTCTCGGCAAACTTCAAGGCAGCGTTCGGAGATGTCTATGACGATGAGTCTTTGGCAGTGTTCTCGTAGAAATCGGGTCCATCGACCTTGGCCTGGCCCGATCTCGAGGATGGTTTCGGCAGGAAGGTATTGACGGATTCGGGGATAGATACACCAACGCCACTGAGCTTCGGGGCCTCCCCATCTCGCTGACCACTGGTCTCCACGGTAGCGGGTCCAGTTGTAGTCATCATTCCAGAACCTATAGTTTTCTTCCAGGCTGGCCATCTCAACAGGGCTTTCGTAGGAGTTTGGGATTCGCCTATCCGAAGAGATGGCAGCGCCTGCTCCAGACCGCGAGAGCGGATTTGTCAGAGTGTTAACATTTTTGTTTCAAATCGGAAACGCAGGTCTCATTTTTGTAACAAAACAGCCTTGTTTTCCACATCTTTCTCCTGCACATTGGAATGGGGGAGATTGACCCGTCTCAGGAGAGCTCACCAATGACGAATAAAATCCCTGGCCTGCAACGCGGTTCCGGACGCCGAACCGCGGCCGATGTCCGGCCCTCGAACTGGGAACCTCATCGAGACAATACTCTCCCATTGGAGTCGGTGGGCCTCGAGTCGATTCCACTCACACCTCAGAAGCCTGCTCTGTGTCTGGTCGGGATGGAACCCATTTTTGAGGGGATGCCGGTGCCTCACCGACTCCAACTTCAAGCGGGACAAGCGACGGGCTGGGGACGAGTGCGTTTGGCCTCCGGGTCTCAAGAGCGACGGATTCGAGTCCTCGACACCTACCACGCCATCCGCCTCCCTTCCAGCCTGGATGACGAGACGTTCTGGGAGAGTGGGCCGTGGTTCGGTCAGACAACGCTGACAGAAGCGACCGATTCCACTCCCAAGGGGATTTGGCGGCAGGTTCAGTATCGCCCCCGACAGGATGGAGTCGGCTCGGTGCCGGGAGTGCACATCCCGTTGGCGCCCTTGACCTTGGAATTGGAGGAGCCCTCTCGATTCCGATATGAGGGACACAGCTACACCAAGATTTTGGGCTACCTTCAACCTCAGTTGGCGGTAGGACACGCAACGGACAAGAGCGCCACCCTGCCAACCGATATTCGCGACCTCCATCGAGGGCAGCATTCCCTTGAAGTCACACGAGTCGCGCATCCTAGTGGTGAGACCACGATCGCGGTCGCTTGGAGAGCGATGGTCATACAGCCTCGCCGCGATGTGTACGGTTGGAGCTGGGATGGGGCGGGAAGCGCGGGAAGTCCGGCCATCGACCCCTCGGTGGTTCACGACGAAACCGGAGTTTTGGGTAGTATCGCTCGGGTGCGGAATCGCTTTAGCGATGGCTTTTTGGAGAGTGTGCTAAGAGGCCATGATCAAGCCATGTTGCCTGCTGACGGTGAGGCCAAGTCCGGCTTGATCCCCTTGCTTCATTCGCTCGGCCCCAACTTGGAGTTCAAGGGCCGGGTTCCGATCGACCAGGCCGCTCCTAGCCTTTGAGATAGTTCGGTCTTTCTTTGAGGGAGAAGTACTCCACGATCTGACGGGGAACGGGAATGGTCTGCGAGGTGTCGAGTTCTACGCGGGTTTCCTCGATGAACTTCAGATCGCTCCAGGGCTCAACACTGTGGCCATTCCTGGCTAAATAGCTGAGGGCCTCAGTCATTTGCTTTCGAGCTTCGTCGTTTCTCATATCTTGTTGGGACAACAGGGTTAGCAGTCGTCTGAGGTTCTGCTGGAGCGTGGCACCGATAGAACGGACCAGTTTCGGATCCCAAGCCTGGCTCCACGAGTCGTTCATCTCTAGACCGTCGTGGTTGACCACCAGCTTCACGTAGCCAGGCACCAGGTGATCCATTTGGATCGGAACCGGGCGCTTCTTGCAGAGAACGCGCGCGCTCGGCTCGGGGTCATGACCGAATCCTATCTCCCCATCGAGCTCTCGCAGGGAAAGCTTGAGTTTGGAGTCTTTCAAAACCGGTTCCTCTTGAGGTGTTTGGAGCCATTCTTCGAGTCGGACGTAGTATTGGCGAGCGGACTCCAGATCGGCGGTGGCGTCTTGGCAGGCTCTCAGCTCTCTCATGAAGGCTAAGGACTCGGGTGTCAGTTTCAGAACGGGTTCGCCGCTGCGCAGACCGGCTTCAAAATCCTGGGTTGTGCAGTAGGTCAAAAGCTCGGGCCGCAGTTGGGATAAGGCTGTCAACTCTGTTTGGCCTATGAGTTTTAAGAACGGTAGATCGCCAAGCTCGTCGTAGCCTTTTGTTAGAGCGTAGAGAAGAGGTTCTTGCCAGCTGTTTCTTTCGCTCTCTGGAAGGCCAAAGAAGGCTTCGGCGATCATATTGGGTACCCGCTCCTGGAGTGTGGAGACGGTCTCGACGATCTCGTCGAGGAGTTGGGTCTGAACGAGCTTCAGCCCGCTCAAGTCGGTGCGCATGTCCGATAACCAGAGGTAGATTTGAAGGGGCGTTTGGGGGATTTGGGTTTCCGGGGGACACTCGGCTCTGAGACCATCGTTGATGATGGTCAGTTGGCCTGGGCTGGTGGGATTGAGGATCATAAGAATGTGGGCTGGTACCGGCGATTCTTGTTCCCACTTGTACAAGCATTCTTCCGCTCGAACCGGTTCTAGAGCTTGTCCCGGCAAGCACCACTCAAAGACCAGGGACTTTTTGCCGAGAGGAAGTCTCAAGGGGCGAGTCTCGCCATTCAGACTCCACGGAGTGGGAAGATAGCCGAGAGAATGACTCAGTTTGTCCACTTCGGAGTGACCGCTTTTGAGGCTCTTAAGGTAGCGGGTGGCTACCGACAGACTCAGTGGGAGTTTGCTGTAAAAGAGGCCAGATTGGGGGCCTGGATCGAGTTTGTCCAGTGAGGGTATCTCTGGGAAACTCTTGAGATCGACCACCGACGAGCCGATTTGAAGTTGCAGGATACTGGGTTTGTGACCTGCGCCCTGAAGCAGGGCTTGGGCAATTTTCTTGAGACCTCGGTCAACGGAGGTGGAGGCGTCGCCCAGGATCAGGCTGGTGAGCTTGTGGAGAGTCTTCTTATCGAAATGGGTCCCCTCAAAGTGGACCCAGATCTCGTCGGAGTCAAGCTCGACACGGATGCTCTCGGCACCCATCAGGGAGAGGCCGGCGGTCAAAAAGAGCGGAAAGAGGTGACGCTCTCCAAGTTGGAAATCGGTCAGCTTTTGCAGCGCCTTGTTTTGATTTAGGCTAAAGCTCGAGGTTCCCGCAAAAGCTCCGTCGGCCCCCAGCGAATCGAGAAGGGACTCGAGTTCGTCTTCGTCTTTGTTGGATTCACCGAGTTCTGCTAGGCGGCAGAGTTCGCTGTATTGGCTTGGGGTGGCGACTTTTTTGAGCTGTTCGAAGGCAACAGCGTCTCGGGCGTTGAGAGCCTGCCGGATACTCACAAAGAGGTTGAAGCTCTCAGACCCAAGCGAGGCTTCCGGCTTGGCAGCAAGGAGCGCGTAGCCCCCGTGGGTCTCGGCACGAAACTCCTTGGAGGCTTTTTTCAGGGAGCCTCTGAGCGACTGCTTGGAACGGGCGGGGAGGCTCCCCAGGTTCACCTCTCGCCACAGAGTAAAGGAGGGAGCGAGCACAATTTCCTGGGCGCGATCGAAGTACGACAGTCCGCTGTGTACCTCCAGGGCTCGCTGTTCTCGATTCACTCGCAAACGCAAAAGTCTATACCGAGGAGGCTTGTCTTCCTCTTTGCGACTCAAGAGATAGGAGGTGTCTCCCACCGTCGCTAGGAGTTGGAGATCGGAGCGGGACTTGATGGCCGCGCGTAGGCATCGTGAGACTTGATGTTTCTTGAGCATGACGGACTAACCTCGCATCGCTATGCGACCCAAGAGCCCCCTTACAGTCACATCGAGTTGGCTTCCTTCACGGTAGTCTGCCGGGGCGACGAAGTTGGCGCGGTCTTCGGCGATCAGGCCGTAGATGCGTTTTTGCAGACTCTCCCATCGTTGCGGGTCGAAGACGGCCACCGCGAATCCACCTTGATGGCGCACCATCTTCATGGAGGGGATATCGGTTTCGCCGTCACCCACAAAGACCATGTTCTCAAAGGGCAGTGGGCGTTCGGCCGTTGGGATCCAAGTGTTGA
>CAZVVF010000378.1:0-5064 GCA_964630575.1 uncultured Burkholderiales bacterium
GGACCCTCCTGCGTCGTATCCAGGGCCGTCGGGTGAAACTGAACGAACTCGAGGTCCCGCAGAGTCGCGCCGGCATCAGCCGCCAGGACGATCCCTTCCCCCTTGACCTCGCGGCCTGTGGTCGTGGCCTCATAGAGCCCAGCGAATCCCCCGCAAGCCAAAATCACGCGCGGAGAGTCGAGAACCGTCCCGTCGCTGAGCAAGACACCGCTTATGCCGTCTCCGCCGACCATCAGTCGAACGACCCGCTGGTCGAAGAACGTCGCCTGTTCGCACTCATTGGCCCTTTGCCACAAGTGGGCCACCAGAGCTTTTCCGGTGTGGTCCTTGCGGTGAATGACGCGAGCCCGGCAGTGGGCCGCCTCCAGGCCAAACAAGGTCTTACCGTCCTCATTCCGGTCCACCTCAAGGCCGTCGCTCAAGAGCTCCGCGACACGTTCGCGCCCCTCCTCAGTGAGGACTTGAACCGCCTGTGGGTCGGCCATCTGCCGGGAGGCCGACATGGTGTCGTCGGCGTGGAGACTGGCCGAGTCGTCATCACCCAGGGCTACGGCAACGCCTCCCTGGGCTCTCCAACTGCTGCCCGTCGAAAGCGGCGAACCGGGATTGATGACCGCCACTCTCTGACTGCTCTCGGTGGCCAAAAGGGCGGACAGACCCGCCACACCGGCCCCTACAATGACTAAATCAAAAAACTCTCTCATAAGGTTCCTCTTCCCTTCAACCAATCGCAATACGTTTGCTTATCCGGCGGCGGCCACTGGCAGAGAGACAACCCTGCGCGGAGCCGTTATCTCCAACATCCGCTCGACGGCACGCTTGGCCCGAACGGCGACGTCTTCCGGGATCTCGATCTGCGGCTGGAAGGTCTCCAGGCAGGTCACGATCTTCTCCAGAGTTATCTTTTTCATGTGGGGGCACATAGAGCAGGGCCTGACCAGCTCCACGTGGGGATGAGCGACCGCCAGGTTATCCGACATAGAGCACTCCGTGATCAGGGCGATCTGAGCCCCTGGATCTTGATCGGCCACAAAGTTCGACATCTGCGCGGTGGACCCGACCAGGTCGGCCGCCGATTGCACATCCGGATGGCATTCCGGATGGGCCAGAACCTTCAAACCCGGGTATTGGGCTCGGTAAGACGCCACTTGCTCCGGGGTAAACTCCTCGTGAACAACACAGGTGCCTTCCCAAGAAATGATCTCGACATCGGTCTGACGCGCCACGTAGGTCGCCAAAAACCCGTCCGGTAGGAAAATGACCTTCTCGGCGTTGAGCGACTCCACCACCGCGAGCGCGTTTCCTGAGGTACAGCAGATATCGCTCTCGGCTTTGACGTCGGCCGAAGAATTGACATAGGTGACCACGGGCGCCCCTGGATGCTGGGCCTTGAGAGCCCGAACGTCGGCCCCGGTTATGGACTCAGCCAGTGAGCATCCGGCCTGCATATCGGCGATCAAGACCGGCTTGTCAGGATTGAACAACTTGGCCGTCTCCGCCATAAAGTGCACACCACAGAAAAGAATCGCGTCGGCCTCCTGACGATTGACCGACTCCCGCGCCAAGGCCAGACTGTCACCGGTGACATCGGCTATCCCATAGAAGATCTCTGGAACTTGATAGTTGTGAGCCAGAATGACAACGTTCTTCTCTTTCTTGAGCCTTAAGATCTTCTCGATAATCGGCTTGCGCAATTCCCACTCGAAGGCGGGCATCGTGGCTCTAAGCTGGGCTTGGATTCTGTTCAAAGTCTCTGTCATCTCGGTCACCTCTTTATTTATGCTCAATGCGAGCATTAATCTGCCATTATGCTACACCTGAGCATAAATGGTTGTCAAGCAGTCGGGCAACTTCAAAGAGAGTTTGGGTTAACGTTTAACTTTTTCGTGGCCTGGCCCTGACGCCCGGTGCCGGACGTTCGGCGGTCACCTCGCTGCGGAATCTGTAGAGTCGGGCTGGGCGCCCTCTCCCCTCGGAACGAGTCTCATCGGTCGCCTCCACCAGGCCCGCCGACTCCACCATCCTGCGGAAATTCTGCTTGTGTAGGAGACCGCCGGAGAGGGCCTCAACGGTCAGTTGGAGTTCGGTCAAGGAAAAAAGCTCGGGCAAGAGCTCAAAAACCAGAGGGCGATAGGCCAGTTTCCCTCGCACGCGGGTCAGCGCCGTGGCCGCGATTCGCCGATGGTCGGCCCAGAGGGGCAGACCCAAATTCTCGCCTTGACCCGCCTCCTCAACCAGACCGGCCTCATAGAGAAGCTCATATCGCTCCAGGACGCGCTCTGGGTTCCAAGGGGTTGACTCCAGGCCAAAGAGGACCCGGCAGCGCCACTCTCTCTCCGACCGCCCACGAGCCCAGTCGTTCAAGAGTTCCAGGGTCCGCAACACCGGCTCTGACCAAGCTATTCTCCGGTCTTCCCAGGGAAACAGCTTATAGAAATCCAGGGTGCGAGAGGCCGGGAGACTATCCATCAGCCCGAGATAGGCCAAGGAGAGGGTGCGAAACCCTCGCGGAGCGATGCGCGAACGCACCAGGTCTCCGAAGGTGTACAACTGCTCGATGTAGCCGACGTCTTGGTCGACCAACTCTTCCAGCAACCGACGCACCCCGCGCTCGAGAGTCGGGTCGTCATCGGCCAAAGGGCCACAGGGGAGCTTGGGCAGCTCAGTCTGCTGAAGATAGAGGTTCGGAGTTCCCTGCCGGACACTGATGAGGGTCGCCGACAACTCGACCAGCAGTCGGTTCAGGAGTCCGCTCTCTCTTTTTCGACGAACACAGTTCGGCCCTCGGTGTCCCGACGAACCCGAACCCGATACTCCACTTCTTCCCCGATCGGAACCTTGAAAGGAACGAGCACTTCAGGTGGAGCGGAGCTTCCAGGCAGAGGGGTCTTTCTGTTGTTCACAGAGAGGTTCCAGTCGCTCTTCATTTCCTCTTCGCTCAGACCAAAAAAGAGGGTCGGCTCTCCGAAGCAGGCACCAGCGGTTCCGTTGTAGTTCTCGGAGGTGATTCTCAGGAGCACCCGGCGATGGCCCCGGATAGGAACGCGTATCTCCTGCGAGGTCCCATCGCTCTCCATCACGCCAGAGTGGTAAACGACCTTGCCGCCAACCTCCACAGAGAATTCGCACTCTCTGCCCTCGGGGGTGGATTTCTTGTATCCGATGGTGGCGGTCAAGAGATCCCAATCTTCCTCGAACTCGAAACCCATGACAGCGTCATCGGCTCCACCGGTCCCTTGAATGTAGCCGGTGACCGAAGATTTTCCGATCTTCACCCGCTGGTCCATCCAAAACATGTTCTCGTGGCCCGCGCGAGCCTTCCAGAGAGCTAAAACCGGCGCCGTACGCACCTCTGCCAGCGCAAAAGCCGAGAGAACCAGAAGTATAAGTAATATTGAAATTTTTCGCATATTGATCTTCCTATAAAATTCGTTTGCCCTGGCGCACGGAGCGCTGCCAGGCTGTGACGGCCTTGCTCTGCCGGACTAAGTCGGGGCGGTCTGCTTGACGACCCAACTCGGCCAATAGACGAGCCAAAAACGTTATATCCTTGCCTGCCGACCGGGGAGAGTCCCTCCACACGCGAGTGGCCGCGCCGTCTCCTAACCGGTGAGAGTAGGAGCCCTGGGAGGCTTTGGCGAGAGCCTCAGCATTGGCCTCTGGAGCTCGCGCTTTCATAAAGAAAGTGAGAGGCCGTCTACGCCCGATTTGGGACCTGAAGATTCCGCCGCGCGCGACCTTCTCGATCTTATCGAGACGGGCGAGCTTCGCGTACATAATAGCATGCTGGAGGTGTTGCTGAACCCTCTTGGGGAATTTGTTCCCAGCCAGATACTGGGCCCGCTTGAGATGGAAGCGCGCCAACCCCGCCGAGTAGTCGAGCTCTCGAGAGATCTTTAGAGCTCGGTGAAGATGGTTGCGGGCCTCTAAGTTCTGCCTCTGCCGACCGTACAGCCACCCCACCCTAAAGAGAATGTTGCACTCCTGCCGTCGACGGCCCAGCTTTGAATAGCCAGTAGAGGCGGCGATATAGTCCTCAATGGCCAGATCGATCTCCCCGGTACGCTCCCGACAGTTGGCTCGCTGTAAGAGAATGTGAGTCTTGAGATCGAGGTGGGACGCCCCACCCAAGGACAACCCCTTTTCACAGGCGTTCAGCGACGCTCTGATGCGCCCGAGGTCGTAGAGGACGCTGGCGGCATTGAACCAGGCCGCCGACAGGTTGTAGCGATGACCGGAGCGTTCGTAACGGCCGATCGAGTGCTTGAAGAACTTGTAGGCCTCCTCCTTGTCGCCATAACGGTCCTGAAGAATGCCGAACTCCATCACGACCTCTGCCGAGCGGGCTCGAAAGCGTCGAGAGTTCCGAAATGTCTCATAGAGCACTCCCATGGCCGTGAGGGCGCGCCCTCCCAGACCGCGCCGCTCATTTTCGGAGATCTCCAAACGGCGAAACTTATAGAGGAGATGTTCGTTTCCCGAGGCGACCAACTCGAGGCCGTCCATCAAGAGAGCCGCCTCGGGTTCATTACCCTGAGCCACGTGCAAGGATTGATGGCTCTTGAGTTCCTCAAACAGCAATCGGCGATCACCGTCATTGAGGTCCTTGGTCCAGTCAACCCGGCCACCGTGAGAACTCAAAAATCGGTCCGCTAGTTCAAACTGCTTCTCTTCGTTCTTTTTCCGCTCGTCTTCGCGCCCACCCGTCATACTGCCTGAGTTTGACCTCCCCCATTTCCCTCCTGTTTGCAAATCCTGGCGCCGTGGGATGTTTTGCCTAACCCGCAAGCGGGCAGGAAAGAGAAAACGACCTAAGAACCGCGCCAAGGCCATGCCTCACCCTACCTGGTGGTGCTTGAGCAAAGACGGGGGTCGTTTGCCTCGCCGAGAGAGGTGAGGGGTGCCGTAGAGGGTGCCCCTGTAAGGAGAAATTTCAAGCTATGAGAGTTCAGAATCAGGTGATAGTTGGGCTGATCGTCGCAATTTGCGTCTACGCCACAACTCTGATCTACGATTTTCGTGGTGGCACTTCAAGAATGTTGCTCGGCTTAGACCTCAGGTCTG
>CAZVVF010000379.1:0-5042 GCA_964630575.1 uncultured Burkholderiales bacterium
AAGTGTGAAAACCGTTTTGTTGGTGGACGACGAAGACGATATCCGTGAAGTCGCTCAAATGAGTCTAGAGGTGACCGCAGGCTGGAACATAGAGGGAGCCAATTGTGGCAATGATGGAATCGAACGGGCTATAGAACTCAAGCCTGATGCCATTCTTCTCGATGTGATGATGCCCGATATGGATGGTCCAACGACCTTTAAGAAGATGAAAGAGATTCCCGAACTCGTTGGAATTCCCGTGATCTTAATGACCGCTAAGGTTCAAGCGTCCGATATGGAGTATTTTTCCGAGATCGGGGTCTCCGGCGTGATTCCGAAACCCTTTGATCCCATGTCGCTGGCCGATCGTGTCCGCGACATCCTCAAATGGGACGAGTGAGAGTCGGCAGGCTAGCCTGCGACTCGCTCGCCGGGTCCGTCGACCTCTTGGGAGGTTGACGCTGGGGGCTGCTCAACAGGCCCTGGACTGCGTACTTCCACTGGTCTTCTGACCGCGATCGGTCTCTTCAGGACAACCCACTTGAACCAAAAGCCGATCATGTCTCGGAAGGTTCTAAGGATGTGCTTGAGCCCGCCTCCCTTTGCCGTGCCTTTGAGCCTTGGGTGAAAGGTGACTTCGACTTCACCGATGCTGTAGCCGAGATAGTGGGCTTTGATCAGAAGCTCAGGGGACACGAAGGAACTGCGGCCCTCGATCTCAATCTGCTCAAAGAGTGAGCGTCTGTGAAATTGAACCGTTTGGTAAGCCTTCAACTTTAGCGGAAAGAGTGTGCGTATCAAGGTCAGATTGCCGAGCGTTAGGGCCTTTTGGTAGAGGTTGTTCGCGGTGAGGTCGGAGCGGTAACCACTGATGGCATCGTACTTGTCGAGATAGGGAACGATCCAGGTGAGGTCTTCAGTGTTGAAAAACGCATCCACAGTGTTGTTGAAGACAACCTCTTTGGTCGCGTGCTGAAAGCCTACTTCTACATTGGCGCCGTTACCCAGGTTCCTTCCGATGCTGATGACCTTGATCCGATCGTACTTTTGGGTCCAAGCCTGCGCGTATTCCAGCGTTCTGTCGGTCGAACCATCGTCGACAAAAACGATTTCCCAATCGTCAGTGACCGCTTCTAAGTCTCTGACCGACTTTTCGAGAAACTCATCTACCAGCTCTTCTTCATTGAGAGCGGGCACAACCATGGAAAGTGAAATCATAAAGCCTCCGGAGTTCTCGCATTTTACACAAATTCAAGGCAAATGCAAATTGAGCTATGTAACACTTTTCTCAACGGCTTGAACCTGCGCTGGGGTGAGGTAGCCGAGAGAGTTCAAAATAGTGGCCGCCGTGGGGTAGTCCTCAAACACATGGATCTGGGTATGATTGGAGCGAGAGCCCGGTTGATCGGGGGCGAGTTTGTGAATGAAGGCATGGTCGAGGACGTTGTCCCGGCGATTCAAAAGGCTTTCGGCAAGGGCCATGTCGCCTTGGCCGCTATCGCCTATAAAGATGAAACGGTACTCAGGGTAGAGTTCGCGATAGCTTATGAGGGTTCGGGCTTTTTGCTCGGCCATGCGACGGTGTCCCATGAGTCCGGGCAGGCTGCCGCTCAGCACGGTGCATTTCTCGATCCCGTAGCGGGCCATCTGCTTGTGGGTGACCCGCTCAAACAAAGAGGCGATCAACTCCGGTCGTGCGGTGAGGAACACGGGCGGCAATGGAGACAGCTGACTGAGTAGCTCAAGAACGCCTGGGTAGATGGTTCCTTTGGGGTATCGAATGTCTTTGAGAGAGGAGTATATGGTGTCGTCTATATCGCTGACGACCCGCAGTTCAGCGGGCTCGTCGCCTTTGTGAGCGGCCCCGAGAAAGTGCTGCAGGATATCGTAGCGCAGGTCGGCAGACTGAATGAAGAGATAGATGATATTGAGGAGATCTTTGCCGTCTCGGGAGCAATCGACAAGGAGCTTGAGCTGGCTGAGCCGCTCGGCTTGCTCTGAGCGGAAGAGATGGGTGATAGTCGATTCCGCACTCGCTTCCTGGGGCCCCTTGGCCAGACCTCGAATGAGTTTGGCCTTGCTCTCTACACTGAGGTGGGGAACGGCGGGAGCGAGAATACGAAGGAACTCCTTGCGCGACTTGGGGCCCCAACGTCGATCATCGAGGGCCGATAGCAGTCGAGTGAGGTCGAGTTCGTCGAGAGTCGCCCCAAGAGCGCGTGCTTCGAGTGGGCGTAGGGTTTCGAGAATGAGGCTCTCGTCCTTGGCTCTCGTCTTCTTTGTAAGAATATCTTGAATGAGAGACACATGGGTCTCATCGGCGGTATCTGCTGCCATACGCACCACTTAGGTCCTATAAAACAATACCCTTCAGCAACCGTCGGCTGCCTCTATTTTTGGGGTAGGAAAACCCTGTTCAGACTCTTTGTGGCTCCCGCGTTCAAAACCCAACTGGCGAAACCGAGTACCACCAGAGTTGAAAAAATGGCGAACCAACTGTTGTCGGCGTGGAGCAGAACTTCCATCTGTGGGGCGCCCAGGAGGCTGCAGAGTACAATCGCTGTGGCGATCTGGCCGCTCACCTCATTACGGGGGCGGCACTGGCCAGCGATGCTGGCACCGACTAGCCCACCCATATACGGCGCGGCCATCGCTATCAGGGCGCAGTGGAGGAGGTGGCCGTTGGTCAAGCCTTCAGGGAATTGGATGTAGACAGCCATGGGAAGGCAAAGGGCTACAAAAACGGCAACCTCGCGAGTCAGGGGAGGCACGACAATGGCCAGCCATCCTTTGAGAAACCGGTCGCTGCCCATGGGGGTAGAACGGATGGTCTCAAGGGTCGAGCCCTCAAGCTCTTGAGTGAGACTCTGGGACAGACGCGCGGCGGCTTTCCAGGCGGCGACAAAGCCGACCAGGAGCAAGAGGAGGTAGAGAGGTTCAGGAGTGGAGTTTGCAAAGGCCTCATAGTTGGCCCAGATGGTTGCTGCACCCATTCCAAAAAGTGTGAGGGTGTCGCCGAATTCACGGCCTATCATCTCTTGACGAGCCACGATAGGGTTTTCGGAAAGTGGTTCGCCACCCGACCTGCGTATGGCGAAGCGGCGTCGAAGCTTGAAGGTTCTGTTCTCGAATTCGGCCCGACCCTCGAGCGCGCGAATCGCCAAGAAGCGTCCGGCGACCACCGTGTAGGCGCATCCCAGGAGGCAGGCGACGGGGTAGAGCGCAGGAGCGCTCAGGCTCGACAGGGCTATCTGTGATGCCAGCACCGGTGGAGCGAAGAGCGCCACAGTGGGAAGCAGAAGAAAGAGCCAGCCACGGGTTCCGACGGACACGTACCAAGCCGTCAAGCAAAACCATGTCATGAAGACGGCGGTGATCGCTGCAAAGTAGAGAAGGAGTCCCGCGACGAGAGCCCCACTATTCTGAACGTCTAAGCTCATGTACCCTAGCCCTAGAACAAGAGTCGGAGCAGCGACAATGGCCCATCGTTTGATGTGATGCCTGAGGAGTTGGTCGACGAGGTACCGATTGGTCAGGCCGGTGCACGAGAGTTCCTCTAAAATACGATTCTCAGACCAACTCTTGAGCGTCCCACAGGCCGTCACGAGGCTGAATAGGGGCAGTGCTACAAGCACACCCACCATGAGGGCTAGGCCGGCAAACCCATTCAGGATAGAGGCCAGAAAATAGGCCAGCTCCGAAAAGCCATTGCTGTTAGAGAGAGAGTAGCTCCTCTCAAGAAAATCAAGGCCGCTGGTATTGGCTAAAACGGTAAGGCACACGCCTGCAAGAATCGCTGAGAGTTTGTAGGGGGGGCCCTGTCTACGGCTTATGAGATAAGTAATGGCATCCATATAGTTCGTATAATACCATGGTTTGTCAGCGAGATCTCCCTTTTGACGAAGAAAGCATGAACCTCCACGAGGAGGGGCCCAGGGATGGTTGCACAGGTCAAGAATACCGGGCTATGGACCCCAAGCAGGACGTCGCGAAAACCGAAAAAGGACCACCTTCTCCGTGGGTGGTCTTTTTCGCCTCTCTGATCGGCTACCCCGGTGTCGGCCATTTCATGGTCGGCAAGAAGAGGGAAGGGGCCGTCGTTATCGTTGTCTTCACCCTGCTGACGGTGGGCGTGATCTGGGAGATCTTCTCTATCGCCAGCCCCTTGATCAGAGCCTACTCCGAAGGGGTCCCACCCGAAATGTCGGTGAATTGGGCTCGGATAGGGTTCTGGATTGTGGCCACGGGGATGGTTTGGGTGGGGTCTGCCTTTCGCGCCATGCAGTTGGCCTCAAAGCTGCCGAGGACCGCTGCAGCAGCTTCTACTTCCTCCGTAGATTCTTGACCTCTTCGTTGTTGGTTCCGCCCCATTCCTTGACCAGGGAATGGGCGCTCGGCCCGGTTCGCCCACTGCCTTTGTAGGAGGCCACATCCAAGACTCGGCTGCCAGCTTCGTACTTGTATGTCCAGCGGGAGGAATCTCCTGTTCCTCGCTCCTTGCCTAGAAGCTTGGTGCTCTCAGCATTGGGATCGGCACCGGCTTGAAGCAAGGCGGAGCAACTCTCGGCGTGACCGCGCTCTGCAGCATGATGGAGAGGGGTCCAACCGTACTCGTCCACCTCGTGGAGATCGGCACCGTGCTTTAGCAGCATGGCTATCAGTTGCGCGTTGTCTGCTCTTTGGGCGGCTTCGGTCAGAGTGATTCGGTCCTGGAAACCGTGTTCCACCAAGACGGCCATGGCGGCTGCCTCACGGCGACTGATGAAGCGATTCTTGGGTACGGTCAAATCCCAGAGGTCTCGGCCCTTGTCGTCTTTGACGGTGGGATCAGCGCCCGCCTCTAGGAGGAGGTTCATGGTGTCTGCCTTAGGCGATTTCGTAGCCGCTTGCAGAGGGGTCTGACCGTCTACCACTCGGTTGACATCGCTGCCCGATTGGACCAGCTTTTGAACCTCGTCCCCTCGCCCTAGTCGAGCTGCTCGATGAAGTTCGGCATCTGGATTTGGTTTGCTGCAGGCGCCGAGGACCAGCGCCAGCAGGCAGACCAGAAGTTGAGTTCTCAT
>CAZVVF010000380.1:0-2953 GCA_964630575.1 uncultured Burkholderiales bacterium
GGAGACCATTTCGCCATAAAGGTCGCCATAAGATCATGGCGCTGGGCCAGAACCTTGGCAAAGGTCTTAAAGAGCGCCGCCTTATCCGCTGAACGAAGGCTTCGGTCAACGGTGATGGCAGCCTCGATGACTCCAGGCCCAGTCTCGGTGTGCAGGCCCTCAAGCTCAAAATCCATCTCTCGGCAGACATCCATGAGATCGTGGTAGAAACCAGCGTGGACGGAGTTGCGCAAGACGGAATAGCCAAAATTCCCTGGAGTCCAAGGAACGAGCCCCTTGTAGTTTTTGGCCCTCACACTCTCGGGGGTCTCCTGGAATAAGAAAAACTCGTATTCAAAGGCTGAGTAGGGCTCAAATCCCATGTCGCGGGCTTTCTCCACGACTCTCCTCAGGACACCACGGGGGCAAACTTGCTCAGCCTCTCCCGTCAGTTCGGCGAGAAAAAGAAAGCTTCCATCCTCCAGCGGCAGACTTCTCGCGGTCTCGGGCAAAACTCGAGCTTGGGCATCGGGATAGCCGGTGTGCCACCCCGTGACCGTCACATTATCGTAGAGTTGGTCGTTGCTGTCCCAGCCCAAAACCACGTCACAAAATCCGAACCCTTTGTCGAGAGCCGACAGGAACTTCTTCCTGGACATGTATTTGCCGCGCAAAATGCCATCCATATCGAAAACGCCGACTTTGACGCAGTGATGATCGGAATTCTCGATGAGAGCCTTGGCTTCGTCGACGGTTGTGATACGAAAGGGTTCCATAATTTCATTTCCCCAGGTGCGATTTTCGAGATCTGACGATGTCTTCTGAGTTGCCATAAGGCAACCTCTTTGGGCCCCTCCTAGCCAAAGCTGCCAGCGGGTGTTGCGCGGCCTCGGATCGATTGGCAAAAGACACAGCAAACGTGAAACAGCCCACAAGGTGACCGGTGTCACGGACGAAGGCTCCTGTGCGGGTTAGAGTGAGTCTACAATCTACACCGGAGAACACCTATGAAGATAGCAACACGAAACGAAAT
The DNA here is from genome assembly GCA_964630575.1 of uncultured Burkholderiales bacterium. Taxonomy (GTDB): domain Bacteria; phylum Vulcanimicrobiota; class Xenobia; order Xenobiales; family JADMJV01; genus JAEXNA01. The sequence goes on from CAZVVF010000380.1 coordinate 1,013, forward strand.
CGCTCGGCCCTCTGTATCGCAGGAACTCATGGCCGCGTCAACGGCCGCCTCGCTCTCCTTCAAAGACGCTACTCGTCAACTCCGCCTCGTCAACTCGGACCTCCCATCGCTCATTCCCTCCGGTTCCTCACTCAGAATTCGGTCAGCCAAATTTTCCGAACTCAAAATGGGTGACCTGATCGGCGTCAGAATCGGAAGCGAACTAGCCGTCCGGCGCTTCGTCAAAACGAAAATGACCAAATCCGATACGCTCTTGCTCACGGCGAAGGAAGGTCTGAAGAAAAAGGAACCCCTCAGCCGAACCTGCCTGCTCGGCAAGATCGAAAAAGTCACCTGTGGTGGCCGCTCTTACAACCCTGCCCAAGCCGAGAACATCCTTCAGCAATTCTGGGGCAAGCTCACCGAGTACGGGACCCACAAACCTTTCGGACTCTTCAAGGCCTAGGCTGGGTCTAAAGCCCCTTGCCTAATAGCGACCAAGAAGGCATGATGGGACAATGGAAAATGACAGGTTGGTCCAGATCGAAGCCGAGCAGCTTCTCACTCTTCAACAGAACCCTAAGGTTTCCAAGGAAGCGCTGGAAAGAGCCTTTGAGCTAGCTTTCCCAGAGCCGACTCCCTCGCAGTGGCAGAGCTTCCTCTTGCGAGTCTTCTATTCACTAGGCGGTGGGCTTTTTGTCTGCGGCCTCTTTTTCTTAGTGGACCATTTCTGGGCCGATATGACCTACGGAATGAGAACGGGATTCTTCGCCCTTTCCACATCGGTTTGTGCTCTGGCGGCCTGGCGTCGCGGCCGTCACAGCATCGCGGGCAAAGTCGCCTTGGCTTGTACCTCGGTCTTGATCGGTGGTCTGCTTTTGGTCGCGGGCGGCTCTATCGCCTCAGAGCACCTGCATCTGTTGCTACTGGCTTGGAGCGCGCTCATTCTCCCGCTCTGTATCGCCGCCGAATTCGCCCCTCTTTGGCTCTTTGGGACGGGCCTCTTCAACGTAACGCTGAGAGCGCTCTGTATGGAGTACGGAACGGCTTGGTTTTTCCAACATCACTATTACGAGATCGCGATCCTAGGGCTCAATGTCACCCTGTTGGCGACTTGGGAGATCGGCTTTCGCCAAGGTCGAAGCTGGATGGGGCGACGTTGGTTTCCGCCCATTCTGACCTTGGCTGGACTGACTCCGATGACTCTCACAGCCTGCGCACTCGTGGTGGGCGGGCGCTTCTCCGAACTGATGTATCCCCTGGGACTGACGCTCGTGATCACCTGGGCGGCTTTTCTCTCCTACTTCAGCGGTATACGCCGAGACGTTTCCGTCTTGAGCCTGACTCTGGCCAGCACGATTTTCCTTGGGACCAGCGTCCTTTGGACCCTCGTTTTTAGAAGCGGCGATTACCTGAGCCTCTTTATTCTCTCTGCTGGAATCGCTGTTCAGATAAGCGCTGCCTTGGGCCTGCTGCGAAAACTAGCCCCACCCCTATCCGTGGTCAGCCCGGCGACTGCTCAAGACAGCACCGATATCAAAGTCTGGCTCGGTCAACTCGCTACCGAGGGCCTCATCGAGACCAAGCAACTCGAAGAACTCGGCAAAGCGATCCAGGTACAGCACGAGTCTGCCCTGCCCTGGTTCGTGCGGGGCCTCGCCGGATTCGGCGCCTTCTGGTCATCCGTATTCTTGCTCTTATACCTGATCGTATCCGAGGTCGTGACGACCGAAAACGGCCTTATCTTTGGCCTAGGACTGTGTGTTTTTGCCTGCATTGGAGCGAGGGTCAAAAGCGACTTTCTTCAGCAGACAGCCCTGTCATTGAGCTTTTGCGGTCAGTTGCTGGTGTGGTTGATCCAGCTCGCAAACCATACGGAGATAGCCACCATAGACCTCAGCATGGTGGGACTGGAACTGGCTCTTGTCCTCTATTACCCAAGCACCTTCGGGCGCTTTCTCT
>CAZVVF010000380.1:2963-5033 GCA_964630575.1 uncultured Burkholderiales bacterium
CGGCCAACGCCGCCGGACTGTTCTTCGCTCATTGGCTGGCCTTGGTCGCTCCGCAACCGGCCTTAGACATTCTCGTGGCCTTGGTGGCTAGTCTCGCAACACTGCTGTGGCTGCGCCAGCCGACTATCTTTTCAGGTCCGCTTGGTCGCGTCCACGGCCCCATCGCCATGGCCTCGGTGAGCCTACTCTTTTTGCTCCTGGTCACGACCCTTTCCCAGAGCTCGGGGTGGCCTCAGGTCGGAATCTTGGCAACGGCGGCCTTAACCGCCCTAGCGATATACTCGGCCAAGTTCATCGGAGCACCCAGACGAACCCTCATAGGACTCGGAGCCGTGGGCGCGATCAGTTGCAACGCTCCTGGCGTTATGGCGGCGGTTCTGGCTCTTCTTCTCGGATTCTTCCGACGCAACCAGACCCTAAAGGGTCTCGCCATAATCTTTCTACTGGCCTTCGGTACGGCGTTTTACTACCATCTCGCGTACTCCTTGCTGGTCAAATCCGTCATCCTCATGGCCAGCGGCCTGGCCTTTGGCCTAACGGCCAGGAGTCTGGAGTCTTACCGTCCTAGCGACAGGGATAGCGATGCCCAGTGAGGCCTTCACGGGTTCGCCCCCCGAGGCACGAAAGGATTGCCGGCCGGGCTTCTTCTAGTCTCTAAGCCGTCACCTCATCTGTTGTGGAAGAGACTGAAGATGTCAAAGCGGAGCTCAAGGGGTCCTTCGAGTTTGTCACCGGGGTCCTAGTCTTTGGAGCCTGCGTTTTTTCGGTCCTGGTAAACCTCTGCTACTTGGCCGTCGGCAACGATATCGCTCTCAAGCGCGCTTATCTCGTGGTCAGCCACACGGATCGGTTTTCCCAAAAGAGAGTGGAGGAGGCGGTCCAGACGATCAACGATCTGCTGGAGGAAGACGCGCGCCAAGGCGGGCGCCCGATTCTCTGTGAGGATGATGCAGCCCTGATCGCACTCCACGCGAAGCTGCAGGGCGAGAGTCAACAGCTTCTAGGCGAGCTACTAGCTCGAAAAACGGGAGTCGATAGCGACTGGGAGGGTGTCTTTCTAGAGAGCTTGCCGTCGGCCCGATCACCCTTTCGAATGCCCTTTCTAGAACTCATGCTGATGTACTACGGATGGGTCATCGAACTAGCCACCATCATCTTTCTCTCTCAGAGTTTGCGAAAACCCCACGTGCAAGCAAAGCTCTACGAGACGATCCGCAAGCCGGTCGTCTTTTTTCCGGTCATCGCTTTCATGCTCTACGTCCCAGCTTGGCAATGGTCCAGCCTGGTCTATCCCCGGGCCTCGAACAGTTTGGTCGCGAGTCTTGTTTTGGCCCTTTGCCTGGTAGCGACTTGGCTGCTGTGGAGGGTCGCCCTCCTCACCCTCAACCCGCAAAAAATGAATGAGCTCGGATTCCATTTTCTGATCTCGTCTCTGTTCATTCAGCTTCTTACGGTGATGGGTGACCCCGATATCGTGTATGTCGTGTTCTCGGCACCAAGAATGCACGGTCTTCGCTATCTGACCTGGTTCATTTTGCTCTGCTATCCCGGTCTGCTCTTCGACAAGTGGTACAACGCGAGCCGAGCTCTGCGGCAAGAGCCGGACAAGAGTGCAGACGACGTATCAGCAGAAACCCCATGAGGCCGCGCTTTCTCAACGCCGTGGTGTGCCCTCGATAGGGTTTGCAGACCCCTGGAGCTCAATCGACAAAGACACAATCCAGGCACTCTTTTAGCAATCCCTTGACCCGTTTCGTCTCCTCTGTAGGGCCATGATAGATCACTAAGCACTCCTTAGCTTTCAACACCGACTCGTAGCGCAGCACTCGAATACGGGGGACACCCAAACAGATGAGAGCGGCCCCCACGCATGAGCTCGACCCCACCACCAAGCGCCCTTCAACGGCATCGGCCAAAGCCTGCAAAAAAGGCCCGGAAGAAAGAACAGGTCCCAGTCCCGGTAGCACAAACAAACCGACTCGAGTCCGCGAAGCCAAGAAGTCTTCCTGGATCCTCTGGCCCTCGCCCCAAACCTTGAATGTCCCTTCGGAGAGGTAGAAACCCACGACC
>CAZVVF010000381.1:0-5024 GCA_964630575.1 uncultured Burkholderiales bacterium
AGAAGCGAAGAAGAAGCTGCTGCAGCAGGCCAACACCTTGATGCGGACAACAGGCAGTTCCTACAAGGAGCTCGTGCCCGCCGATTTTGGCAAGTACTCAAGCGCTCTGGCCGATACCCTCTACGTGGAGCAGATGACCGCAGGGGAGCTTGTTTTCGTCGGGGAGACAGTGGCCAAGCCCAAAAACTGGAAAAACTTTCTTCTTGGATTTGTAAGAGCGAAGCATCTCGTTGTCAATGTGACTCACCCTCTCCTCGAACCTCATTTTCAGCTCTACCTGGCTAGACCGATGTTGGCGGCTTACCTTTTTACCAAGGCGCTGACTATCGACGATGGACTCGATGCTGAGACGGAATCGAAGTTGCTCGAAGCGGCACTCGAGATGAACCGATAGATGACGGAGGACGCCTCTTTCTTGAGGTAGAACGCCCCCGCCTAAGGAGTTGACTTGGAGCCCGTACTTAAGAGCTTTCTATATTGTGATTCGATCGTGCCTGCACCCGACGGGAAGTTGAACCTGTACGGGCTTTTTACGGACCTGTACACGAAGCAGTTTCCGATAACCTATCCCAAGTTCTCGGTCTTGAGCACTTGGGGAGATGGATTGGGCTTTCACGTCCAACGGATCAAGGTCGTGAATCCCGCCAATACGATGGTTCTTCATCAGAGCCCGGAGCTTTACTTCACCCTGGAGACCGAGGACCAGACCGTTCACGTGCAGACCGACGTCAATCAGATGGTATTCACAGAGGCCGGGTCGTATCGATTCCAGGTCTTGCTCGGCGGCCGACTGGCCTACGAGCACAACCTGCATATCAAGCAGTACTAGAAGGCGCTTTTTTCGAGCCTTTCGCGCGGGCTTTTCAGCAAGCCTGAAAGAGTCGGTCGCAGAGCCTTGGGGTGAGTTGCATTCTCATTTTGATGCGAGCCTTTTGGTACCGCTCACCCGTCTCGTAGTGGCGAAGGGCTTCGTCCAGGAGATGCTCCTCGTTGTTGTCCAGAAATTTTCCCAAGGTTTCCAGAGCGACCTGATGGGCTCTTTGGGACTGCAGGACGACATCGAAGTAGCGAACCAGCGATTGCCGCTCTCTTCGGGAATTGCGCTGTTCGTAAACGAAGTTGCGCCTGGCCTGTGAGATCTTGTGGCGGCGTTCCAGGGCGAAGCGCGCTTGGGATAGGAAGTCTGCTAGGATGCTTGGGCCCTCCCGTTTGCCCTTGAGGGCCTGGACGACAACGGGGAGCATATGAGTACCGTACTGTGTGAACCATTTCTCTGTTTCCATACTCCCATGGTAGGGACCAAGAGCTTTGGCTTCAGTGACCGTTGACGGGAAACAGTGTGATCGAGATCACAATTCGGGGACTCAGGGCGTTAGGGAAAAGTCGCTGAGAGCGGCCTTTCGACTCCAGGGCATCGAGCGTTCGCTAAAGACGAAGTTCGAGACTCCACCGGGACAGCTCAGAGTGGCCTCAAACACGGTTTCCCATCGGCCTTCCTGCCGGGTCAACTCGACCTTCTCGCCATCCACCTTCAGTTCGAGGTCAGGACCTTTGGCGTCGGGGCTTTCTTTCAGTGCCGTAAAGCTCAAGTGCGTGCGGCCCTGAGGCATGTGAAGCGAGAGTTGGCCCTGACCTATCAGGCTCCGGAAAGGACGTCCCGTCCAGTCCGCCTGGGCCTTTGACCAGCCGGGACCAAGGGGGAGCTGGGTGAAGTCGCTGTGGAAGTGACCGGGGCGGTAGAGCCAGAATCTGCGAGGTGTTTGAAGCTGCGGCTTGAGTTCTGCCAGCGGACCTTCCCAGTAGTCTTGGCCGAGGGACCGCCAGTTTGGCAAACTCGGGTCGGGCCCTTTGATTCGAGCCACCAGAGACTGACCACCGAGCCTCTCGAGGCGCTCGGGATTCGGGATGGTGAGCAATCGGGCAAAGCCACATAGGGAATTGAGCGAGAGCCAGTCCACCTGTAGACCCAGCTTGCGGGAATCGATCGAGATCCCCATTTCGCTAGGGCTTGTTGGCTCAGGGGTCTCTAGATCGAGCCGGTTGAGTTTGCGCTGGGCGACGAATTCTTGTGGGACCCAGCCCACATAGCGCTTGGGCCACTCGGTTTGCGAACTGGAGAGCTCCACGGCCCGTCCGTTCATCGAGACCTTCAAGCCATCCTGAGGTATGTCGGGTAGGGCGTTGATGACCTCGAATTCGATCTGGTAGTCACAGCCGCTGGCCATCTCAGGAAGCCACTGGACGACGTCGCTCTCAACCGTCCAGGCGAAGGTTCGCCGAGGGGCGACGAGCTCCATCTCGATGCTCGCGAAGCCTCGTCCTGGAAAGCGGCTGTGCTGCTCTGTTGGTGAGTCGTATTCCACTCGTACGCAAGACTGAGGTGGCAGGTCGGCGATCGGTTCTCGCCAAGCGTACAGGAGCGATTGGGCCTGAATGGAGATGACCAGACTGAGGAGAGCCAGACCGAGCGGGAGCAAGGGGGCGAACTGAGCGTAGCGAGCGGGGGCGCTCTCGGTCGATTCGGCGGTCGCGACTCGAACGGGCTGTCTGGCCAAGAAGCAGAGTATGAGAAAGAGCGAGAGGTTTCGAGCCGCCAAAAGCGCGGTTCCGAGTGGCTCACCAATGACCATGGAGGTGTCGTAGACTTGGGTCAAGAGTTGAGTCAGGAAGAACGCGACCAGGCAAAGCCCGGCAAACCGGTATCGTTTGTCGGTTTCGGCTAGGAAGATCCAAGGCCAGAACCAGATGAGATACTGTGGGGAGAACACCTTTGAGACAACCATCAGGCCAGCAACGGTTGCACCGCAGGCTCGCAACAGCCAGATCGTTCGTGTGTTCTCGTCGATATCGGGTGCCTTGACCAACCAGCCGCGATAGAGCCAAAGCATCGTGGCGACCACCACCAGGGCCAGGGGCGTTGACAGCGACTGCAAAAACTTGGCGTTGGGGGAAGCTAGGTTCCAGGAGCCAAAAGAGTGGATCAGCTCCACAGGGGAGCCGAAAAACAGCTGCTGGATCCTCAGCAACGCCGCATAGGTGCTTTCGACCTGGATCGGTCGTTCACCGTGGAAACGAAGCATATTCCAAAAGTTGTCGCCGCCGATCAAGGCTGGTGGAAGAAAGATCAACCCAAGGCTTGCGACTGTCGCGACGCCGAATTGAATGGCCTTGTTTCGGTCCTTTTTCATCCACCAATGAAGAAAGAAGTGGGGGACCAAGAACACTGGAACAATCTTCGCTCCGGTGGCCAGAGCCAAGCCCACCGCCGATCTTATAGGGCGGTCGGCTGAGGCCGCTGAGAGGGCGTAAACAAAGAAAAATAAGGCGATAGGATCGAGGCGGGTGACCATGATCGGGCCCAAGCAGATCGCGGCCGCGAGACTGAGCAACAAGACGTTTCGAACATCTTCGGCGGAGCGGTAGACCTTGAGGGCCAGCTGAGCGGTGAGGATGAGGGCGGCGCCATTGAGCAGTCCCAGGATGAATCGGAAGATGAGCGAGTAGCCGTTGCTGGTGGTGTTGACCAGGCTTGGCGCCACGATGAACGGCACGTTCACCGGCGGATACTCGGCGATGTAGTCGCGGTAGGGTAGGACGGGACCTGTCACCACCTCTGGGCCTATCATGTCCGGTCCGTATTGGCCCAGATCGCCGCGGTGTTTGCTCAGGAAGATTCGGTTGTGCTGACGGCCAAGGGCCATTTCGCCGAAGCATCGATAAAAGAGCTCCTCGCGCGTTTCTTTCCTGAAATGGTAGGTCAGACGCACGGCCTCCGAGCGCGGCCAGGAGAGCGAAGGCATCGGGTGAGCGGCAGCGATATCGTTCTCGAGGCCACTGTTAAAAAGTCCAAATAGAACCACAAAGCACGCCAACAGGAGGTGGCGCAGTTCGGGTCGGCGGGTCAACATAGAGGCGGACTCGTACAACGATTTATCCAGAAACACCTGCTCTTTGAAGACCGAGTTGACATTCGATGACAGTCTCAAAATAAAAAACGCTCGTCTTTCGACGAGCGTTTTAACTTTTCGGAGTACCCAGATTTGAACTGGGGACCTCTTGCTCCCTAAGCAAGCACTCTAACCAAGCTGAGCTATACCCCGCGGCGGCCCTAAGGTAGCATAAATGGGACCAGGTTAGCAAGCCCCTAGATAGTAAGATTTTCTGAATGTTTTGGGCGACCCGAGCAAACGAGCCCGGCGGGCGCAGAAACAAAGGGCCGGGAGGCGAGTTGAACACCATTTTGCGGTTTCTTTCTGCAAAGCAGGGGAGCGGCCAAATGTTTGGAATTCCGCTAAATGTTAAAACGAATAATGGTATCTTTAGTTGTTCTCTTTCTACTGGCCGGTTGTTCTGGCGGAGGCGGAACGCCCACTGCGACAGAAACGCCTGCTGCTGCGGCGACTGAGGCTCCGGCCACAGATGCCACCCCAGCGGCAACTCCAGCGGCCGAGTAGACTCGCCTGACGACAACGTTCTTTGGTTGAGGCCCCGGCTGAACTCTCACCGGGTTCATCGGTGCCTTGACCCCTTCGTCTCTTAGAGTCTGTTTCGAGAGCTCCCCTCAGGTGGTAGCGGCTTGGCTTAGGCCTGTGCGGCGCAAAAGGTTCAGCACTGCTGAGCGCGAAGCCAGCCCAATCAATCCTTGAAAGGGCCCTACGCCTAAGTGACTCTAAAGACACGCTCCATTTCGATATTCGCTCTTCTCGGTTTGGCCATCTTCTTTTGGTCAGCCACCTCAAAGAGTGGTCCACCTGCCGACCTTCTTTATCATCCAGGCTCCAACCGCATCGTTTCGACCGACCCGGATGGTGAGGGACCTCTGCCTGCCGGAGATCCCCGCCTGGAAGGCTCACTGGTCATCGACTTCGTCGATGGGTTCAGTCCTCAACAGCTGCGCGACTTCCAGAGCGAGCTAGGCATCGAGCCTCTCTATCACTCTGTCCACTCTCTGGAGTCGGCACTCACCGTAGCCGATGTTCCTGAGGCGGACATGGGGGAGCTTATTCGGCTCCTGGAATCCGACG
>CAZVVF010000382.1:0-5023 GCA_964630575.1 uncultured Burkholderiales bacterium
TTCCAGGAATGGAGCGGGTGCTGGTGAAAAAAAATCGACACAGTCATGATCAGAAATCATCAGTACCTCCTCGTGCTTTTCGCTTGGCTGGCCCTCTGCGGTTTGGCCACTTGCCAAACCCCAGATTCCATACCTGGTCTGGTTCTTTCTGCCGAGGGGCCGTGCGCTTCGCAATCCTTCGTTCTGGATGGTCCGAACTTTGATCCGCAGAGCGACTCTTTGGCACCGGTGACAGCGCTGCGGAGCAGTGGGGCTGAGTCGGGAAAGCGATTGCCCTCATTCTTGCTTCCTTGGACTCCCATCGCTTCGGGTTCGAGCCTCTATTCTGCCCGCGCCGTTCGAACAGGCAAGCGGGCTTCGCTCCACGGCAGCTACCAGAACGGCATCGAATTTTGGCTCGGTGAGGACGCCGCGCTGCGCCTGCAATCTCACTTCTATCCTGGCACGTTCGCTATCGAGTCAGGTCTGCTCTGGATGAAGTCCTACCGGCGAAGTGTGGAGCTTCAGGCGAATGACCTCACCCTAAAGCTTGAGCCTGGGGCCGCTGTGTTGCTCCGCCGAGGTGCCGAGGGTGAGGAGTTTTGGGTTCTTGAGGGTGAGGTGGAGGGCAACCGGGAGCGCTCTTTAGACCCTCTCCCGTTGCACCCGGAGTTCTCTGAGTTGCCCCAACTGCGAGAGGGGCGTTTTGAGGAGGCCCTCGCTCTGCTTCAAGGAGGCTCCTGGCAGGACAGAGTCCTGGGGGCGGCCGTGGACAATGCCTTGGGACACCTCGAGGAAGCGCTCGTGGTCTACCGCGAGATCCTTGAGCGCGAACCGGAGAATCAAGAGATCCGATTTCTTCAAGGGGTTCTGCTGGCGAGGCAAGGGAAGCTCAAGGAGTCTCTGTCGACGCTCGAACGAGTGGATGGGCCCCAGGCGGGGTACGCCGACGCGGTTCGCGGATATCTCCTCTATCAAGCGGGAAAGCGCAAGCAAGCTATCAGGCTGATCGACGAGACCCTGGCTGAAGACCAGGCCACGCCCGAGTTGGTCAAAGCCACGCTCATCACGATCCGTGCACTCTGTTCGGAAAACGTTGAACGCTCTGTTGAGGTTCTCTCAGAACTCTACAAAAGAAAGCCGGGCGATCCTTACTTGGCCAACGACCTCGGGGTCTATCTGGCCTCTCAAGGTCGCTTGAAGGCCGCTCTGGAGTACCTGATCAAGGCGCGCCGGACCAGCAGACTCAACCCCTACATTCGCCTCAATTTGAGCACTCTCTATATCCTGTTGGGCCAGCAGAACAGGGCTCAGAGTGAACTGGGCTTGTTGGAGCTTATTTCGCCCGATTCCGGGGTGGTCAAGCAGAGTCTCGGCTTGAACTACGGGGAGCTTGGGTTCGGGGCGACGAGCTCGCGTCTGATAGCCCAAGCGACCGCTCTGGACCCTCTTTTGATCTCACCGGGTCGAGGTGAGATCGTTGTCAATTCGAGCTACATTGAGGGTGTCGACCCGAGCTATTTTGCCAACATCACGCGTCGACTCGGGCCCGCGGCGGTGAGTCTCTCGCTGGATTCTGGTTTCTCCGATATCGGGACGGTGACCAATGCCTCCGTGGAGGCTGGCGCCCCTGTAGGCAAGGGCGGTCTGACGGGATTGTTCACCCAGCGCAAAGGCTTGGCTCCCGGCCTGGGCGAGGTGTCGGGTCCGGGGGGACTGGTGGTGTATCAGGTGCCGCTTGGCGACAAGACTCGTCTCTGGGCGGCGGGTTCTTACGAGACGCCATCGTTCGAGGTGGAGATTCCCGGTGTTGAAGGCGTTGAGGGACGGAACACACGGCTGGAGTTGAGGCTCGACCACCGTATGAGCGTACGCAACAGCTTGTCCATGGGCTTGGGCCTTGGCAACGATGAATTTCTGATCAACCCAGACGATCCCCAGAGCCGACAGCTCGTCGACCAGAACGTGGATAGGGTTTGGCTGCAAGACGCCCACCTCTTTGGCAAGCGAACCCTCCTCACGGCGGGTGTGGGGTTGGATAGATTGCGCGGGGCCGACAGCGTTTTGAGCCCTTACCTCGGTTTGATGGTCAGGGCCGACGAGGACACGACCATCTCTTTGGGGGTTCTTCGTCAGAGCGACATCGCCCAGTTGGGAGACCCGAATCAACAGGGGCGCTTTCAACTCTTGGAAAGACCCATGATCTCTTCCACGACGCTTTTTCCGATTCGAGATGAGGAGCGAGCTTTTATCCGGAGCAACAGCGGGGACAATCGGAGTTTACCGCTGTGGGACTATCGCTTGCAGCTTCGGCGGTCTTTCGGTCCCGACTATTTTGGCATTGTAGAGGCTTACCGTACTGAAGTCTTTCCATCCGATATCGCAGGTCGCCGTTCGGACCCCATTCTCAAGAACCGGCCGGCAACATCCAGAAGCACGCTGCAAGGGGTTCGCGTCGAGGGAGACTTTCAGACTCATCTCGCGTTTGGCAACTTTATCTATGTCTATCGCGACTATCGCAACGCCGACGGCAGTCGATGGCTTTTGGTTCCGCGTCACGACTTGAAGGGGGTCTTTCTCTTCCCGCTGGCGGCCAAGACCTCTCTGGGCCTGATCCCTGTCTATCTCGACGGGCTGACGGACGGGACACAAGAGCAATCGGTAGGGAGCCTCTCGGCCTTCGTTAGGGTGCCGGTACCGGGCGGGAATCTGAATCTGGGATATAGCAACCTGGTGAGCACCAATAGGAATCTGGCCCCAGGTGGACCACTGCTCAATCTGATCCTCAAGTTTTGAGGGGACAGGCCTTCTTGGATCAAGACCTCAACCCGGAAATCTGACTCGGTCTCAGCGGCTTGCGGCCGCCCGAGGCCTGGCCGCGAGCGATTTGGTTAACTGTTCAACTTTCTCTAACATGTCTAAGGGATCGAAGCTGCTAAATTAAGGGTGCAGATACCCATTGGAGAGAGACTCATGATTACGTCACCATCAGTAAAGAATTTTAGCAACTCGCGTGTAATGAAACAGCGCTTCGACCAAGCCGCTGCCAGGGTCTCAGAGAAGAACGAAACCATCGACAAGCTCGAGAGTATGGCGGAGGGCTTTCTGACCCTCGATCAGACCGAGTTTGACCAGGACAAAGACCCCGGTTCGGTGGCCGTTGCCGACGACAAGGGCATTATAGCTTACGCCCAGGCGAATCCTTTCGGCGGAGTTATGAGCTTCGATTACCTCAACGAGAAGGCCGACAAGGTCGAAGAGTTCAGTATTTCCATGGGCATGACCGGAACCACCTACGTGATGGATACGAACGGTCTTCGAACCGAGGTCTATCAGGATGGAAATGGACTCCTGGCCATTATGGAATCTCTGGACTCTATCGCTCCACCGGCCACTGAGGAGCCCAAGGAGTCGGATAAGCCAAAAGAAGACGAAAAGCCCCAAGAAAAATAGTTCGATTTTCAAGCACTCATGTTTTTAAAGCCTGACTTTGGGGCATAAGAACGAACCCCAAGATCAGATTTATAGGAGATGTCGTATGTCGACTTTAGTAATGCCAGACCTGGATACCGAACTGAAGAAATGGACCGAAGAGTTCAAGAAGCCCGCAGGAGCATGGCAAGTCGTCCTCTATAATGACAGCCACAACAAGCTTGACGATGTGGTTCTCTGGCTCCAGAAGGCAACCGGATGCAATCATCAAGATGCCACTCGCGTGGTTATGAACTGTCACAACAGCGGACGAGCCGTTTGCTTTGGTGGCGAGAAGGACAAGTGCCAGCAAGTCGCCGCCTATCTTCGAGGCAAAGGCTTGCAGGTCGAAGTGGATAACGCCCCTCGCTAGATGTTCAGCTTGATGGTTCTCTGAACCGCGACTGAAACAGGCCCCGATATGGGGCCTTTTTGTTAGCTTTATTATGACCGCGATCCTTATAACTCAGTGTTTGCAACACGATTTTGTCCGACCCTTAGAGCGCTTCGAGCTGCTTCCAAACCTACTGCACATCGGCTTTTCAGAAGCCCAGCGCCTCATGGGGGAGAGGCCAGAGCAAGGCCCCGTGTGCCGGGTTATGAACTGGGCCTACAGTCAGCCTCCTCAGGACCTTTCGATCATCCATCTGCGCGACTGGCACAACGCTTGCGACCCCCAACAATCCGAACACCTGAAACGGTTCGGCGATCACTGCCTAGAGGATACGCCGGGTTCGGAGTTTGTTTTCCCTCACCAGAGTGAGAGAGAAGCTGTCACCATTGTGAACTCTCTCTCGCTGAGCGACTTTCAAGGGACCGACTTGGAGTCTGTCTTGGCTCCGTTTAAGGGCCAGGCCACTCGGGTGGGGATCATGGGGGCCTGGACGGAGGCCAAGGTCCATTTCTTAGCCTACGAATTGCGAACCCGGTATCCCGAGTTTCAAGTGGTTGTCTGTTCGGCGCTCACGGCCTCCTCGTCGCGCGCTCGGCATTTTTCTGCCCTAGAACAGATGGAGCGGATTCTGGGTGTTCGAGTGATCGATTCGGTTGGTGAATTTGTGGATTTTCTCGGTGGTGAAGAGCTAGAGATTCCATTGCTGGGCCTGCGCGACAGATTTCCGCAGATCGAATGCTCTATCGAGTTGTCCGAGAACGACCGACTGCTGTTGAGATACCTGTTTCGCGACTGCCGTAAATTGAGCTTGAGAGTTCTCGATGGCGGCTTCAGCGGCAACCTCGTGTTGGGGACCGAATCCGAGGACATCAACGGCCACGACCAGGTCCCCCACGTCGTCAAGATCGGACCTCAAGCCTTGATGGGGAAAGAACGGGTCTCCTTCGAGCGAATTCAAGATGTGCTGGGAAACAACGCTCCACACATTTCCGATTTCGCCGACTACGGGGATCGTGGAGCGATCAAATACCGCTACGCCTCCATGGGGGGAGCCTTCTCCACGACCTTCCAGAAAATGGTCGAACTCGGCATGCCCCAGGAATCGATCGACGAGGTGCTCTCATCGGTTTTTGCCGAGCAGTTGCATCGGTTGTACAAAGCTCGCACTCTCGAAGAGAC
>CAZVVF010000383.1:0-5008 GCA_964630575.1 uncultured Burkholderiales bacterium
TCATGCACCAAAAGTTCTCAAGAAAAAAGGTGGGCTTTATTTTGCCTCTGGTTCCGATAGCATTGTGCTCCCTGATCCGGTAAGCTAGGGTGGGTTATCTTGAGAGATTCTGACAGACATATTCGATACGGGTTTCTGCTGTTCGCAGTTGCCTTCGCCGGACTCGCCCTTTATTTGCAAGGGTTTCAAGTCAATTCTTCGTCTGGATTTGCGGTGAGCGGTTTGTATCGGAGCGAACTTCTGGACGAAGAGGTCTCTTCGGCCAGCCTATCTGCGTTGGCTCATACCGATGAGTTCAGGAACGTGGTGGGGGGTCGTGTAGAGGTGGCTGATATCGCCGAGAGTCCCTTCCATATAAAGGTCACTACCATCATGGATGAGGAGGCTGGACTCGAACTGGCTCAAAAGCGAGCCGTACATCTTCTTTCTGCCGAGTTAAAAGAACTCGCCTTAACCGAGGTTGACTCGTCGCTGAAGTATTTGGACGAGGTGAAACAGAAGACGCTCGAACTGCAGAAGTATCGTCCCAAGGCTGTGGACGCTCGTCCGCGTGAGAGTTCTGAGAAGCGCCTTTCGGAAAAAGATTCCTCTCGGGTTCTCTTGATTCGTAAAGAGATTGGGCAGTTGGAAGAGTTTCTGCAGGGTGGGAGCTTGGCAAAAGCGGTGAGGGTAAAACTTGACCGAGATTCTCTGGCCGATGCCGAGAGGCGAACTCGCAACCAGGAACGGGAGTTGGGGCGACTCATGAAGTTGTTTCATCCCACGAGCAAAGCCGTGCAGGCGCAAAGAGTGTCCACTGAGCAAGCGCGGGCCGACCTTCTCTCGATGGAGCGGCACCTTGCCGAGGTTTATCTGCGCTCTCTGCGCCTCGAGTTGGAAACTCTGGATGACAAGACGGTGAGCCTCATTGAAGAGAATGCGGCGAGGAACGGCGCGATCACTGAGGATGACAGACAGTTGGCGGTGGAGGGATCCTCCTGGCTGGCTGAGCGGGCTGAAGAGCTTCAGACTCGAGCAGATGTGATCACGGAAGCCTCGGCCTTGAAGCTCGATGGCAAGCTCACGATTTCAGAAAGAACATCGGACTCTTATCCGGTTGTTGCCCTGTGTTGGGTCGCGTCTCTGTTTTTTCTTTTGATGGCAATCTTTAAGCCTACGCGCCCCGGTGTGGACGAGTCGTACTCGCCGCCGCGAACCTCAGGCAAGCCGTCAGGGTCACCCTCTCGTCAAGGTTCGGTGGTGCGCCTGGAGTTGACGGGATTGAACCCCGCTGTTCAGCCGGATGTGGGTTTGGACCGCTTTGAAGCTTTTTTCGAGGACATCTGTGTCGAGATGCAACAAACTCTGGGGCGCTCTCCTCGGCGAATTTTGGTTTTGGGCGACACACCTGTGGAGTCTCGCTTGGCTTTTTCCATCCGCTTGGCCAACAGTCTCGGTCGTCAGGCGGAGCGAGTTCGGCTCATCGATTTCGACTTGCAGTCCAAGAGTCTCAGTGAGAGGCTAGGGCGTGAGGAACTTCCCGGAGTGGGTGACCTCTTGCTTCACGGAGGTCCCGTGGAGGAGTTTTTCTCTTCTATCGCCGGTACCCGGATTCAGTTTGCCCCTGCGGGCAAAGCAAGCGCCATCTACGACGACATCCAGTCCGAGCGCGTGGAGCATATTCTGGGTCGCTCCATGATGGATGTCACGGTGATAGACGCTACGAGTTCCTCGCCGCTCCACCTGATCGTGAGGCTCGTGGACGCAGTCCTGTGCACCACTCAATATCCCGCCGGGATGGCGCGATCAGAGCGGGAGCAAGAAGTGTTGGTAGCGTTTCGAGACGCCGGACTTCCCGTTTGGGGGGTCTCGGTAGATAAGGCCGAGTTCTTCCCTCTGCTCTAGCCCGGATTTGGGCGCTCTTAGACGCTCTTGAGAACGGAACTCTCGTACCACTCCCAGAATTTCTGTATCCCCTCGGGGACGCTGACCTTGGGGTCGTAGTCTAGCAGCTTCCTGGCTTTGGACACGTCGGCAAAGGAGCGGTCGATGTCGGCATCGATTTTCGGCGCGTTCTCGAGGTTGGACTTTCGGCCAGTGAGCTCTTCAATGATCGTGATGAAGTCAGCCAGTTTGACCATCTCGCCACGGCCAAGGTTGATGATTTCGTAGCCGAGTTTGCGCTCGGCGGCGTTGGCGACTCCGTGGACGATGTCGCTGACAAAGGTCCAGTCTCGCCACATCTCTCCAGCGTTGTAGAGCTTGCAAGGGGTATCGAAGAAGATGTTGTCGAGGACCTTGTAGGCCATCATGTCAGGCCTTCCTCGGGGTCCGTAGACGGTGAAGAATCTCAGGCAGGTCGCACTGATGTCGAATAGGTGGTGGTAGGTGTAGGCCATCATTTCGGCGGCGCGTTTGGAAGTCGCGTAGGGCGCCAAGGGACGGTCGGAGGGGTCGGTTTCCACAAACGGAATGATATCCGTGTCTCCGTAGGCCGATGAGGTGGATGCCAAGACGAAATTTTCCACTTTGTGTTTGTGAGCCGACTTTAGGAGGTTGACGGTGCCGTTGAGGTTCACGTCTACATAGAGCACGGGGTCGTCAATGGAGACCCGGACCCCGGCCATGGCGGCCAGGTTGACGATCCCAAAGAAGTCGTGGTCTGCCACGATCTTATCGATCTCCTCGGGGTTGCGCAGGTCGGCCTTGATAAACTCAAAATTCCCTTGGGAATCCATGACTTTGATCTCTTCAAGATTTGCCATTTTTCTCTTGGGGTCATAATAATCGTTGAGGTTGTCGAGTCCTACAACGTGATGCCCTCGAGAGAGGAGTTCTTCGCACGTATGGCTTCCTATGAAGCCTGCGGCACCTGTAACTAGAAAACTTCTTTGCATGGCTTTGCATTCGGATGCCGAGGCGATTATCATCTTCAGGAATGCGAAGACTTAGGGAAAGCGCGTGGCGAGTTAGCCTGACCCTCTTGGGGGCGCTCGCGGTGAGCGCGCTGTACCGGGGGGTGGTGGTCACACCCATAGGCTGCGACGCGTATCTGCTCTATCTGCCAGGTCTTGCTTTTTTTCCGTTGCTGGCTCTTCAGGTCCCACTCGCTGCTGCGCGCTCCAAACTTGCACGCTTGAGCCTGCTGGCCGGATTGCTCTTGTCTTTTGTTTGGCTCATGCCGTTTCGCTTTTCGTTTCCCAAGGGGGGGGCTAGCGCGCGTGTACTCTCTTTGAACATTCAGGCCTACCACACCGATCTGCCATCGGCACTGGAGCGCATTTTGGAGCGAGAACCCGACTTTATCTGTTTTCAGGAGGTTTGGACGAAGTCTCAATTTCAGGTGATCGAGGACGGTCTTGCGGCCTACGAACTCTACGGTCACCCGGAGGACGAAGAGTACCTCGGTACTCACTTCAAGTATGGCACCTTTGTGGCTGTCGAACGCTCCTGGAAGCGGCGGCATCTGCCCTCGCCAAGGGACACGGCGATGGTTCGCGTGGAGAAGGATGGACGCTGGCTGCTCGTGGTGTCGCTGCACGGGCGAAAGTCCCACGACGTCAGTCCGCTCGGTGTTCTAAGAACCGCAGAGATGCAGAAACAGCAGGCGGAGGAGCTTATCGGCTTCGCTTCACGGGCACGCGCTCCGGTCGTTGTGGCTGGAGATTTTAACGCGCCGGACTCGGGACCGGCGTTTAAGGTGTTGAGGCGTCTTGATAGCGCTTTCTCTCAAGCCGGGAGAGGTTTTGCTCTCACCTTTCCTGCAAGTTTTCCGATCGTGAGAATCGACCATATCCTGGCTTCAGAGTCGGTTTTTTTTAGTGACTTTGCCACGTTCGATGCCGGTTCGGACCATCTTGGCGTGGTAGCGGATTTTGGGTTTGACGATCAGTAACGGAGCCGATACCAGAGTTGGGCAAGGTGCACCCGGAGAGCCCGACAGGACTGGTCGAATTGTCCATGGCTTGGGGTCAAAAGTAGAATCCCGCGCTCCCAGGGCTGGGCTGAGCGGAACCCAGTGGGGGCTACGAGTACCTCGAACCCAGCTTTGATGAAGGCCCCCTCGGCTCGTGCCACGTGGTTGGCGGAACTGACCACCACGACCCGGGCAATGTTCTCCCGTTCGGCTATCGCTTTACTAAACTGGGCGTTTTCTTGAGTGTTTTGGCTTTTGTCTTCGAGAAAAACGTCTTCGACACCCCAGTTTTCGAGGTGTTTGGCCATCGCGAAGGCTTCGCTGTCCTGCTTGGTCTCGCCATAGCCACCTGTGACGATGACGGGGAGGTCTAACTGTTGGGCAAGATAGGCGCCGTAGGCAACTCGCTTTTGAGTCTCTGCCCCTGCGACGGTTTGTCCACCGAACTCTGGAGCACGAAAGTCGACTCCCGTTCCGAGTATGACGATCGCCTGCGGATGGAAGGCCCGGATCTGGTCGAGGCTGAGAGCGGGGCGAGTTTCGGTTGTTTTGGTGAGCCGGGCCGAAACCGGAGGAATGGAGAGCAGGTACAGGATGGAGAGTGACCCTATCAACAGCCCTTTCCCCCACTTCGGCCTTTTGTTGATCAGGGCGAGTCCGACAACGGCCGCAATCAAGAGACAGCCAGGTGGTAGAATAAGTTCTCTGACGAAGTGGCTGAGCATCAGTCTCCTGCGAAGACTTGAGTCACGTAGAAGCTGTTGTTGATCCGCGCGACGCCAACTCCAAGTCTCGTGTAGTCGTCGTCGAGAATCTGGTCTCGGTGGGCTTGGCTCTGCATAAAGGAGAGCATCGCACGGAGTGCGATGGTGTTCTCGGCGTAGCCCGAACATCGGTAGATATTCTCCCCAAGGCGGCGCGGATCGGCTCCTGCCAAGCGCACTCGGTCACGCACGCGATAGTGCTTGGGGTTCGGGGAGCGGTGTTCAAAATAGTTGAGTTGGGCCATCTCTTGGGAATGGGCTAGAGCCGCTTTTTCTAGGATTAGGTCTTTTTGAAAGGCCGGCAACCTGGCGTCACTGCGGCGCACATTCGTTTCTTCGAAGATGGTGT
>CAZVVF010000384.1:0-5004 GCA_964630575.1 uncultured Burkholderiales bacterium
GGAGGTGTCCGCACCACTGCTGACTGGATCATGATCCAGTTGTGGGTGATGCGCGCTCTCCGTCGGCACCGGCACCCCTGTCGGCACCGGCCCCCGCCGGCACCGGAACGCCGGCACCGGAACGTCGGCACCGGCCCCCGCCGGCACCGGCCCCCGGCACCGGCCCCCGCCGGCACCGGCCCCCGGCACCGGCCCCCGCCGGCACCGGAACGTCGGCACCGGCACTCGGCACCCCGGCACCCCGCAACCCAGTCCCCGCCTCGAGTCCCCCCGGCCCCCATCTACGGCGTTTTACGATGGCAGGACTTGCATGTTGTGTCGATTCTCCTCGACAGGACCGACTTCCTCACTGTGGAAAGCGCGGGTCATGCCCAGTTTCTGGTGGACCCGTATACGGAAGTTTGTGAATTCGAAGATTTTTCGTAAGCTTGTTGTGATCGTATTTATCGTGTCTGTCTACACAGCTTGCGTGAACAAGTTTGAGCACCTCATTTTTGCCGAAGAGCTCGATTTTGCCAATTCCTTCACAGCCTTTTTAGGGGCGGTGCTGTCGTTACTTTTGGTGTTTCGAACGAATGGGGCTTATGACCGTTGGTGGGAGGGACGCAAGTTGTGGGGCCGCTTGGTCAATGACTGCCGAAATCTCACTGTTAAAGTCGTGGTCTTGAGTCAGGTGTCAGCTGATGAAAAGCGTGAGATGTGTCATTGGATTCAGGCCTTTCCTATTCTCCTCAAGAATCACTTGCGGTGGCAAGGAGACAGCGAGGAACGTAGGGCGCTCGGGATTCCCGCAGAGGTCGGTCACGCTCCCGGCTATGCCACTCAAAAGATCTATGATCTGCTGCAAGCCTGGCGTGAGGCGGGCAAGCTCGATGGCTTTGCTTTTCTGGCCATCGACACACACGTCCAGGCTTTGCTCGACATCTGTGGGGCTTGTGAACGCATCCTCAAGACACCGCTACCATTGTCTCATAGGGCCCTGATTCCACAAGTGCTCCTGCTCTATATCTTCGTCATCCCTTGGGGAGTTCCGAATCACGTCGGCGCGGTGGCATTGATGGCTCTCCTGACCTATTTCATGGTGGGGCTCGAGTTGGTCGCTGAAGGATTGGAAGAGCCGTTTCGGCTGAGCGACGACGGATTGACCCTCGATAGCCTTTGCGAGACGATCAGGGTCTCGACTCAGGAGCGGCTAGAGCAAGCCTTGGCTCCGACTCCTGATGTGCTATAATTCAACGATGAAAGTTTCCCGAATAGGCGTCAATCGGGCGGTTGCGACAGGGAGGTCCACGGCCAAAGGGGCCTCTGAAAAGGTCCCATCGCTGGCCACAGACGCTTATGCTGGTGGGGTAGAGCGTAGCAGTAAGGTGAGGCTTCCGAAACTCGTTGAGGTGAGTCCGGAGAACTTGAAGCGAGGTTATCTTTGGTCTGCCGTTCCCCTGCCTGGGCCTATCAACACCATCCTCGCTGCTGTGGTGGGTTTTGGTCCCATTCCCGGTTGGCTCGGTTTGGAGCCGGCTCCTAAGGATTTCCCCAAGCCAGAGCCGCTCGAGTTCTCTTGGAATCAGGCCGAGGATACAACTTTCGCCAGCCAAGCGCGACGCCTGGAGGGACTCCTCCGAGACCCTCAGGCCACGGAGGTGGGGAAACGACCTGTCAAAGGTGGCAGCAACTCGAACTACCTCGTAACCCTCAGCAACGGTGCCAGCGCCCTTTGGACACCGAGCGCTCAGGAAAAATCGAGTAAGGAGGCACGGCCCAACATCCCAGAGGGAACTCAGGCCAAAAGGGAAGAGGCCGCCTTTCTTGTGGACCGTCGTTTGGGTCACTTTGCTCGAGTGCCGCCGGCAGTCTCAAGTGGCTTAGAGGGTCGACCCGGCAGCCTCAAGTTGCTGGTGAGCGAGGCGGGGGGCGAGAGTTCCGAAAAGCCCGGGGAGTTTTCCGATGCTGACCATCGACGAATCGCGCTCTTTGACCACGTCATTGGCAACCTGGACCGCCACACGGGAAATTTTCTTGTCGATGGCCAGAAGCGTCCTATCCCTATTGACCACGGGCTTTCATTTCCCGTTCAGAATCGAAATCAGGGATTCAGCAATTTTCACTTTGGTAAAACTTTCCAACTCAACGCCAAAGAGAAGGGCACACTCTCGAAGTTCGTGCAAGACAGACCTGCTGTAGCCAAGGAGTTGCAGGGTTTATTAGAGCCTGAAGCCATCGATGCCATGTTCCAACGAGTGGAGACCATGATCGAGATTGGTTGGGTCTCCCATCAGTGGCGTGAGGGTTGAATTGTTTCGCGAACCCTCAGCGGTTCTTTTCAAGCCAAGACAGCAACATCAGCACATTCCAAAGTTTGTGATGATGGTTGCGGTTTCCCGAAAGATGCTGGCTCCAGGCCTCGAGAATGGGTTCCGGTTTCAGCAGAGTGTCGGGACCTATCCATCTTGAGTGCAAGAGTTCCTCAGCCCATTCTCGCAGAGGCCCCCGAAGCCAACTCGCCAGGGGAACGGCAAATCCCATTTTGGGGCGTTCAAAGAGGGCCGGTGGTACACGTTCTGCGAGCAACTCGCGCAAGATAACCTTGCCTTTGCCTCGACGCACTTTCCATTCAGGACCCAGGCTCATGGCATATTCAGCCAGGCGATGGTCGAGAAAGGGTGAGCGCGCCTCTAGACCTACGGCCATAGAAGCTCGGTCAACTTTGACCAAAATGTCGTCGGGCAGGTAGAGGCCGATGTCGGCTAGGCAGCATCGTTGGAAGCACGAGAGTTTCTCGGGGATATCAGCGAATTCCGAGACGCCGTCTGTTTGCGCTCCTCGAACGACCTGATGCGGTTGTTTCCAGTCGCTCAGCAGGTCTCTGTAGATCTCCTCAAACCGGCCAGATGACAAAAGGCTTTTGAGTTTGTCTAGTTTGTCGTCGACCATTCGCAATGGGAGTAGACCTCGATGAGAGAGGCTTCTCAAGAGACGGGCCAGGGTCGGCCAGCCGAGTATTCGAGAGAGAGCGTGCAGGAGCGGTTCTGGGCAGAACTTTAGGGCTCGGTCGATCTTGGGGAGCCAGACGTGGCGATTGTAGCCACCGAAGAACTCATCCCCTCCGTCGCCAGACAGAGCCACGGTTACGTGCTGTCGAGCCAATTTGGAAACCAAGTAAGTGGGGACTTGGGACGAGTCTCCAAAGGGTTCGTCATAGATACTGGCCAGGTTCGGAATCACATCTAGCATGTCTTGGGCGGTGATGCGAAACTCAGTGTGGTCGGTTCCCAAATATTGGGCCACCTCGGCGGCTTGGCTCGCTTCATTGAAGCGTTGATCGTCAAAGCCGATGGTGAACGTCTTGACCGCTCGCGTGGAGTTCTGCTGCATGGCAGCCACAACCAGAGTGGAGTCGATACCACCGGAGAGAAAGGCACCTAGAGGGACGTCGCTCACCATTCTCTCGCGCACTGAGCGCTCGAACAGGTTGCTGACTTGAGTCATGGGCTGGGCCTGGGAATGATAGGTGGTGGGAGTGAGCGTCCAATAGGCTCTCTGTTCTGTGAGCGGGGAGCCGTCGAGTGTCAATTCGAGCCAGTGTCCAGGTCTGAGCTTGTTGATGCCTTTGTAAATCGTAAAGGGCGCGGGGATACAGTTGTAGCGCAACATCATAGCGGCACTGTTGGGGTCGACCTCAATCGATGACTCAAGCGCGCTGAGCACTCGCAACTCAGAGCCGAAAACAAACGTCCCATTTACAAATCCGTAGAAGAGTGGCTTTTGTCCAAAGCGGTCCCGAGCCAAAAAAAGTTTGCGTTCCCTCCGGTCCCACACCGCCAAGGCGAACATACCTGCGGTATTTTTGAGGGTCTGTTCAAGGCCCAGGGTGGCGATGGAGTTGACCAGGACTTCGGTATCGGAATGTCCGTGAAACGAGATTCCGCTCCTTTGCAAGGCCTCTCGAAGTTCCTGAAAATTGTATATCTCTCCGTTGTAGCTAAGAACCCATCGCCCGTCGTGTGAAATCATGGGCTGGGCCCCGGCTTCGGTGAGGTCAAGAATGCTGAGTCGACGATGACCAAGGCCCACTCCGCAGGGATCTGTCCAGACCCCTTGAGCGTCGGGGCCACGGTGTCGGAGGCTTTCGGCCATCTTCAGGGTGAGCGAGCGCAGCTCGGGTTCAGAGAGGCTGGTATTGAGGATTCCACAGAGGCCGCACATGATTTGGGTCTGTTCTCAGTGAGAGAAGAACGCCCTCTGTTGCTCGATTCGTTGAACCTGTGAGGCTGCGAGCTCTCGCAGGGATACATTCTGAAACCGATTGGGGTCGAGGAGTGGGCATCGTTCGGCGAGGTAGTCCGCAAAGCTGAGAGGGTCGAGCGCCAAAACGGCCTTCCAGTATTCCAGGACGTCCTCCAGATAGACCTCGGGTTCAAAGGCACGGGACCCGGCGTCGTAGATCGTGCAACGTTCCACGGGAAACATGGGGTTTTGATACTGAGATTCGAGAAACTCAGGCGCCATGGTGTCTCCATGTCGAAGGAGGTCGGTACCAGTGAGCTTGATTCTTAAGGGCGTTTCGGGGCTCGCCACTGGGAATCGACCTTCAAAATAGATAACCGTACTGCCCTTGTAGTTGGGGTGTTCGGCAAGAATGCGCTCTTCGAGTTCCTGAAAAACGGCTTCAGAGCGATGACCTCCAATGGTGAAGAAGAGGATCGAGCAAAGCTCTGCACCACGATGCTTTATAGCATCGATCATGGTCAGCAGAGCATGCTGCAAACTGGTCCCACTGGCGACCACGTCACCCAGTACTAGGCTGACCTTCGAGGGGATCGCGAATTTTCGGTACTCCGACTCAGCGATCCGCCAGTCCTCTGAGTTGGAGACTCGATGACGTTGGGCAGAGAGGAAGCACGAACCGTGTTTGTTCCAGCCGTAGGCCGAACCGAGGGCTTGCCTGAGCCCGAAGTTGAGGCCGCCACGGAGAAGGTGTACAACCGTCGTTTCGGTTTCGACCAA
>CAZVVF010000385.1:0-5000 GCA_964630575.1 uncultured Burkholderiales bacterium
GACCGGTATCAAAGTCGTCGACAGCCTGGTTCCGCTCGGTCGCGGCCAGAGAGAGTTGATAATAGGCGAACGCCAAACCGGAAAGACCAGCATCGCCTTGGACACGATCATCAATCAGATCGGCAGCGATGTCGCCTGTGTTTACTGTGCCATCGGCCAGAGAGATTCGGCCGTGAGTAAGGTCGTTTCGGATCTGGAGCGGACCGGTGCCCTGAAGCACACCTGTGTCGTGGTCGCTCGCGGCGAGGAACCACCGGGGCTACAGTACATTGCTCCCTTTACGGCCACCGCCATCGCCGAAGAGTTTATGCGCCAAGGCCAGGATGCTCTCATCATTTACGACGATCTGTCAGCTCACGCGGTGGCCTATCGAGAGCTCTCTTTGCTCTTGCGACGCCCACCGGGTCGGGAAGCCTTTCCTGGAGACGTTTTCTATCTTCACTCTCGACTGCTCGAACGCTCCACCAAACTCAAGCCCGAACTGGGTGGAGGCTCGCTCACGGCCTTGCCCATTTGTGCCTTGGAAAGCGATAGTTTGGCAGCCTATATTCCGACAAATCTCATCTCCATTACAGACGGCCAGTTGGTGCTTTCGAGTAAGTCCTTTCAGAAGGGTCTTCTGCCCGCTGTGGACGTGGGCCGTTCGGTCTCTCGGGTGGGCAGTCACGCTCAGTTCCGCGCCTACAGAGACTTTATCTCAGACCTTCGTCTGGAGTATGCTCAGTTTCAAGAGCTGGAGAATTTTGCTCGTTTCGACACCCGCCTGAGTCCCCAAACCCTGGCTGTCTTGGAGCGAGGACGCAGAATAAGGGCTGTCTTTTCACAGCCCCGTTATCAGCTGTTGTCGGCGACCCAGCAGGTGGCGGTTTTTTGTGCCGCCTTGGGCGGTAATCTTGACGATCTGAGTCTGGACCTTATCCCGGCTTGGCAAAAGTCGCTCCTGGCCATTCTGGAAAAGCAAGGGGCCGGACTCAAGGAGAGTATCGAGACCAACTCCGTGCTTTCCATAGACCAAGAGGGTGAGCTGCAGGGCATGATCGAGAGCGCCTGCGCCGAGGTCAAGCAAAAACGTGGCTGAGCTCAGTCGACTCAAGTCGAAGATATATACGACAAAGATGCTTCTGAATCTGGTGCGCAACGTCAAGGCTCTGGCAGCGGTTACCATTCGCGAACAGCAGATGGTAAGCGAGGCGCTGGAGGTTTACGAAGAGACCGTTCTCGACGGTCTGGGCTTGGTTGCGCGCACCTTGGGCACGGCAACCGATGCGCGCGATGGCAGGGCCAGGTCGAGTGAGCCAGCCAGAATCGTTTTTGGCTCAGACCAGGGACTCTGCGGCACTTTTAATCAGCGAGTTGCCGACACTCTGGAGCCTGGTTCTGGGCCGTTGATAGCGGTGGGTCACCGGGTAGGCCGAGAACTCGAGAGGCGAGAGCACAGCGTTGATCTGGTGTTGTCGACACCGAATGACCCCAGCGGCTCGCGTCGCGTGGTGGGGACGCTCCTGAACTCTATCGAGGAGTGGCAGAGTGGAGATGGCAACGAAGTCGTTCTGCTGCACAATAAGGCAGGTGAAGTCGGGTTAGAGTATCATCCCACCAGCGTGAAGCTGCTGCCCTTCGAAGGCGCGTGGTGGGAGTCGCTTCGATCCCGAAGTTGGACCAGCAGAAGCCTGCCGGTGTGCCTGGCTTGCCCGCAAAAGAGCCAGAGAGCTCTGTTGCGTCAGTGGATGTATTCCACCGTTTACAAAAGTTTGGCCGAATCCAAACTCGCCGAGAGTGGAGCGCGTCTAGAAACCATGCAGTCGGCTGAAACCAATATCACCGCAAATCTCCACGAACTCGAGAGAGATTTTCGGCAACAGCGGCAAAGCATGATTGACGCTGAACTCTTAGACATCACCGCTGGCTTCGAATCCATTGTGAAGGAGTGAAATCATGGAACTTCTCGTCATAGTCTGCAATGAACCGGAACGTCTCAACGCCATTATGGAGTTTCTCTTGGAACAAGGGGTTCCCGGCGGCACGGTTCTGCACAGCGAAGGTATGGGGCAGATCATCTCACAGGATGCCCCCCTGCTCGCTCGATTTGGTCACAAGCTCAGCAGCGTGAAGCCCCACAATCGAACGATCTTTTCGGTGCTCGAGTCGGCGGAGAAGGCCCAGGCTATTCTCAAGGCGATGAGCGCGGACCAATCCGAGGCGTTGAACAACGAGGGGATTGCATTCTCGGTACCGCTCAGCGGATTTGTGGGGCTACGTAGCTTTTAGACGGCCCCGGCACAGCCGCTTCTTCGTCGATCTAGCGATTTCAACGGTTTTGGGACATTTGTAGAAAGATGTCCGACAAGTTTTCGCTAGGATAGGGGCATGAAGAATCTTAAAAGAAGTTTATTGCAAACACTGTTTAGCGGACTGACCGGCAAAGAGAGCCCCGCAGCCTACAACCCCACGCTGGAATGGGAGAAGGAGTGGGATGAGCTTCAGCAGACCTGGAAGCTTGATGGCAGACAGGCGCTCGGCGTCAGAACGTTGCTTTTTGAACACGCTCGCAAGCTCGAACAGGTGCTCAAACAGAAGTTCGATTTTCCGATGCTGCGCGCGATCAAGGAGTTGCAAGCGGAACTGGAATCAGCCCTCTCAGAGTATCTCAATGTCATTCAAATGCACGCCTATCGGGCCTGGCGGGCAAGTAGGGCCGAAGGGTCTTGCCCCAGATTTATGGGCACGAGGAGTGTCGGTTCTCTCATAAAAAAGAACGCGAGAAACACGGAAATGGGCTCTCAGATTGAGCCCATTTCTGCTTTGAAGCTCAGGGCTTTTTGAACCTCTGAGAGAGGCTTCTTGTTTCCTATAGAGAATAGTCTCTGTCGCAATGACTGAAAAAAAGAAATCGATTCTCTTCCTCGTCTTTATCGCGGCTGTCTTGGTTCTTCCCGTCGCTTATTTGAGTTGGAGTTCTTATCAAGACTATAAGAGGGTCTCCGGTCTCCTGGCGAGGGTTCAAGAACTCGCCGAGCAGGACGGCGCTCAGGGTGGGACCTTGCGGTTGATCACGGGGCGCGTTGTCGCACCGGAACAGGCCTCCTTCGAGAGTCTTGAATCGCAGACTCGGTGCGTGGCGAGTGCTGCTATCGTAACGATCGATACGGGAAGGGACTCCGAGAGTGGTGAGGTCTTGACTCAGCAACTCCCGGCGGCTTCCAAACAGGTCGACGGCTTGAAGTTTGTCAGCGGGGAAAAGACCTTCCATTTTGACATCGGCGAGTGTGACCTCGGCTTATGGCAGAACGCGGCGAGCCCGAGCGGGACGCTCCGATATCTCGACCAGAGATTGCCTGACTATTTGGGTCCCAATGTGCAACAGACTTGGGGGGACCATCGCTCTTTTGTGGTCGACGAATACCTGCTTCAAGATGGTGAAGAGGTAACGTTTCTAGCGGAGGTGGATGGGGATGGAAATCTCCGAGGAGGGGAGTTTCCGTTGACTCTTTTGCCGGGGTCCCAGGCACGCTTCGTTAAGGCGGTTCAGAATACGGCTGGCGAGTTTGCCGGCGAGTCGCTAGAAGGCATCCTTGTTATGGGGTTTGCCATTTTGTTTATCTCTGTGTTCTTCTTCGTTTGTTTCCTTGGCTGGAAATACGAGTCCGGTGATTCTTCTCCGGAGCTTCCTGGATGGGTTGGGTTTGTGGTTGTGATTGTCGTTTTGGGGCTTATGGCAGCGGGAGCGCGTTTGCCCCAGTATCTCGATACTCTTTAGGGAAGGCCAAAGGTCAACAGGATCGCTCAGGGGCTTGAGCGACCAGGCCACGGCCGCCGACACGGAATTGACGAGAGAAGCCACCGGTGGCGTGGGGCACTAGCGATGGGCAGCCGAGAGTTGGTTGAGAGCCTTGGCTCCACGGTCGATCTTTAGGACACCATCTTTGAGGTGAGCTTCATCGCGGTCGGTGACGAATCTCTTCAAGAGCTTTGTGCCTGTGCCGATGTTGGTGAGGGCCGCCTGAAAGTGTTCGTACTGGCTTTGGACTGTTTTGTCGGCTTGCTTGGGTAGGGAGGCAAGACCATTGAGGCTGGTCTTGAGGTGGCTCTCGAAAGCTTGAATTTGCTCCAGGAACTCTTTGTCATTGCTCTTGTCAGCTGCCATTTTGTCTACCGCGAGATAGACTTTCGCGAGTTCTTCGGTGACGAGTAGGGGCTCTTGAGTTGGCGGGGCTGCGACACCAATATTCTGAGTGATGGATCGGACGCTCACCTCTTTGACCAAGGTGATGATGGGGGCCCCGCACTTGGGGCACTTGGTGGCGCCGGGCTGTTTTGGAGCTCCGCACATGAGGCAATTGTTTTGGTTGACAGATTCTGGAGGGGAGTCAAGGTTCTGGCGAGTTTGTGAGAGCGCAGAAGCGAAGGTCAAGAGATGCTTCTGAGCTTTACCGAGAGCCGCTACGTCGCGGCTTTCGAAGAAGCTGTAGAGCGCCTCCACTCCCGCGTCGAAATCTACAAAAGACTCCAAGGCGCGCTCGATCTCATCCTGGGCCAGCACTGAGGTTTCAATCTGCTGCCGTTCTTCAAGCTCTTCAGAGAACTTGATGAAGCTCGCCTCTACATTCTCGAGAACCTCCAGCAAGGGCTCGTCGCCGACCTGGCCAGTGGAAACATCTTGCATGAGCTTGAGTAGTAGGTTGAGGTCGGGGAAGTCGGTTTGCCCTCGGGTTTGTTGGCTCTGAGCGACAACCGGTAGGAGCCTCTGAATCTCGCTGTAGCTACCTTGCAGGGTTAGGATGTAGGCGAAGGAGTCAGCCTTGTCATCTCGTTTGAGAGCAGCCTCAAAGCGCTCGAGAACTCTCTGTTGCTCTTGCAGAACGCGCTTGAGTGTGGGGAGCAGATCGATGTCGGACTCGTCTCGATCGAGTTGCTGGAGGTTGGCCTTGGCCATGGCGATTTCTGCCTGGAGGGAATCCAAAAGGGCCTTTTTAGCAAGAGGCGAGGGGTTCTCTGAGAAG
>CAZVVF010000386.1:0-5000 GCA_964630575.1 uncultured Burkholderiales bacterium
AACCTGCAGTTCGAGTACAGCTCTCCACCTCAAGCCCAAACCACCCTCGAAAAAGCTCGCGATGGACTCACCGTGCGAGTACCCCAAACCGGCGACCAAGCCTGGAACACGACCATACCAACCACTCCCAGCTACGACTTCAACCCTCAGCTTCGACTGCGCCAGCCCCCTCGACTGCAATCAGGCTTCGTGGTGGAGAGGCAAGGCGGCAAGGGCCGTGAGTAGGGGAAAGAGATTGGGTTGCGCAAAACAAAAAAAGAGCCAAGTTCAACCATCGGGGGGGAGATGTTGACCTCGGCTCTGGGTCATATTAGAGCAAGACCCTACAAATACTTCATCGCAATATCCATAAAGTATCCATATCTGGAATTGGACACTTTCTGGACATCTGTTCAAGAGTTTCACACCTCCACCGATTAAGCTAGAGCTATCAATATCAGGAGGTTTCCCATGTTCTCAAGACCACTCATCCTCGTACCCATCGCAACCCTACTCCTCGCCTCTCTCTTCGCATTCTCCGAACCAGACCGGGTCGCAGTGACTGCGAATCAAGCCGTGTCCACCCAGGCCACCTCCGTTCAGTATTCTTCCGAGGAGCCAGGCCAACCACCTAAAGAGCGCCCACGGAAAAAACGCCGTCCAGACCACGGTCGCCATCATCACCACGGAGTTCCGCCCACTGTCCTGTTTCTCGTCGGTGGTGCCCTAGGCTACCTCGTGGGAAGCAGACGACGCCGCTGCGGTCCGCCTCACCACGGACCCCATCATCGACCCAATTGTCGCCCTTGCCCACCTGACGAAAACGCCGAATAAGAGAGCCCACGACGACTAGCAAAAAAGGAGGTCCCATGGAATTTCTAAACTCGCATACCCTATCGCTCCTAGGCAAAAGTATCTTGCTTCTCGCTGGAGCAAGAATTTGGCTCTCAGCGTTAGCCCGTTTGCCCCGCCACAGCGAACAACAGGTCAAGCTTCCGTTCTCCTATCCAGACGACTTTGACGCCCTCATCGAGAGTGAGATCGAGCAGCGCACCGACAACTTCCAGGTGGAAGGCGCTCGCGCTTGGACCCGTTCGAAATCCTGTGGTGGACAGAGCCGAGACTTTTTCGAGATAAGAGAGAGCGCTCGCAACACGGTCAATTTCTATCTCGGTGACGTGGCCGGAAAGGGGGTGCCGGCCACGCTTTATCAGGTGTCCTGCGTCTCCTTGCTGAGACAGGCGTCCAGTATCTCCGTGGAACCAACCGGCGTTGTTTCCGAGGTCAACCGAACCCTCACCGAACGCGAGATGGACGGGCGTCATGCCACCCTGGTCTACGGCACCTTGGACCTTTCGTCTGGTCGACTTCGGCTGTTGTCGGCTGGTCATCCCCAACCGATTCGCCTCTCTCGGGACGGCTCGGTAGAGGTCTTGGATGGCACGGTGTGTCTGCCTCTCGGGGCCGTGGCCGAGCACAAGTATGTCCACACCGAATATCACCTAGACCCTGGCGACACTCTGCTTCTCTACAGCGATGGTATCACGGCCACGCGAAATCGAAAGCGGGAGACCTTCGGGGCGCGGTCGCTGCTGCGGTCACTCCCCCAACACGACGTCTCTTCCCCCAAAGCTCTGGTGGACAGAATTTTTGAGGAAGTCTCCGACTTCGGCTCCACTCACAACCAGGAGCAAACCGTTATGGCGGTCACCTACACGGGCCTGACATCGGAGTTTGACACCAACAAACTCACCCCATGCTCTCAGAGCATTCCGTGCTGAGAGGCAGGACCCAGTGGTAGGAAACCTCGACCAGGTGCTCGGCCCAAAGCGGGTACGCGACCTCAAGAGACGAAACAGATACAATGAGCAAGATACTAGTAGTAGAAGACGACAAGTCGATCCAGGATGTCATCGTGAACTATCTTGAACTCGATGGTCACGAGGTGCTTCGAGCCTCTACAGGCGACGAGGCGTTGGCGCAGTTCAAGCTGGGTGTTCAGCTCGTCGTTCTCGACATCATGATTCCCCAACCAGACGGGCTTGAAGTGACTCGACAGATCCGAGCCAGTGGTCCTGTTCCGATCCTTATCATCTCAGCCCGGGGTGAGGAAGCCGACCGGGTGACCGGCCTGGAGCTTGGAGCCGATGACTACCTGACAAAGCCCTTTGCCCCAAGAGAAATGCTAGCGCGAGTCAAAGCCCTGCTGCGACGAGCCAAACTCCCTTCCGTCGACTCCATTTCAACCCCAAGATTGGTCCTCGACCTCAACGCGAGGATGGTCACCCTTGAGGGAGAGCGGGTGGAACTGACAGGTCAAGAATACGATCTGCTTCGAGTCTTGGCCTCAGTCCCTGGCAAGAGCTTCACCCGAGACCAACTCTTGGACCAGGTTTGGGGAGAAGAGTATCTGGGAGATTGTCGGCGCGTTGACAACTGCGTGAGTCGCCTGCGGAGCAAGCTCCGCGGCACCGATGGCACGGACCCCATTCGCTCCATCTGGGGTGTTGGATACCGGCTCGAACTCTCGTGAATCTTCGAACCCGCTTGGCGTTGTCGTTTCTCGCCCTTCTCCTCGTCTACATCTTGATCAGCGTGTTGCTCTTTGTGGTTGGTATTAGAATCCGTTCGACGAGCGGTTCTGCGTTCAACAGAATCCGAGAGTTTGGTGCACAGGTAGCATCGACCACGAAGGCATCTGATCTCAGGACGCTCTTGAGCAACTTTGCCAACGAGAACTCCCTGCGTGTCGAAGCCAAATACTCCGACGGTCGAACCGAGACTTTTGGTCCGGCTCCCCCTCCGCGTCCACCTCGCGATATGGGCCCTCCCCCCCCCTGGCAGCTAATCTGGCAGGATGGGACAGGACTCCAGGTCGCCATACGCGTCTACAACGCCCGGGGTAGAAAACCACCGCTCGACCCCGAGACGCACATGTTGTCGACAGGGTTTGTCGCGGCGATCTTTGCTGTGCTTCTGGCCTTCTTCTTTAGCAAGGCGATCTCGAAGCCCCTCGCAGACCTTGCAGAAGCCATCGAGCGGGTTGAAGGAACGAATCTGGAGGCCGAAGTTCCGGTAAACGGGCCTCTTGAAGTTCAAGAATTGGCGTCGAGCTTCAACCGAATGTCCAAGCGACTGGCCACTAGCATGAACGAGCTCAGGGCGGAGAAGGAAAAAGCCGAAGCCTCAGAGGCCTCGCGCCGGCAGTTTCTCTCCGATGTCTCCCACAATCTTCGAACCCCCTTGACAGCGACCATTGGCTGGGTCGACTCCCTGCTCGACGGGCATGTGATCGACCAAGAAAAATGTCTCAGACAGATTCGTCGAGAGACCTTCTTGGCCTCAAAGACCCTCGAGCGCCTTCTCCACTTGTCCCGCTGGGAACACGCAGGCCCTATCATGAATCGGGAGACGATTCAGCTTTCCGATGTGGTGCTGGAGATCGCAGAAACCCTGGAGGAGTCGGCCAAAGAGACAAACCTCACCTTAGACCTACAGATCGAAATGGGATGCACGGTGGTTGCAGACAGGCACCACCTTCGCGACATTCTGCAGATACTTCTGGAGAACATCATCGAACACGCCGGTCAAGACCGAACCGCTACGATCCGAACCAAGACCGAGGATGGCTGGGTCGAAATCACCATCTCCGATGACGGCCCAGGCTTACCCAAGGCGATCCTGGATTCCCGATCGAGCGGACCCTTGGTGGCCCAAACAGGCCGAGTGAGCCTGGGACTTGCCATCGCCAGTCGCCTGGTTCAGGCCCACCGAGGAGAGTTCAAAATGCGCCCCGGCCAAGATGGGACGGGAACGGCCATCTCCTTGACACTCCCCTCGGAGTGAATGGCCTGACCAGACTTTTCTAGAGCGGCGAATCGTGCGGCAAAACTCCACAATTTCACCTCATTTGTACGCTACTATCAAGAGGTGCCCTCGGGCTGAAAAAGTCGAGGTTCAAGCCCTCGCCGACAGCGAGACACTAAGGAGAAAAAGTATGAAATCCAACTTCAGTAAAACAGCCAGCATCGTTCTATTCACGGCACTTCTCGCCCTCTCGGCCGTCGCTCAGCCTTCCAACGGTGGCGGACCTCCCGGACAGCCGCCGAGCGTCGACCAACTCTTTGAACACATGGATCGCAACAAAGACAACCGGCTGAGTCAGGACGAAATACAGGGTCCACTGAAAAACGATTTCAGCAAGGTCGACACGAACAAAGACGGCTATCTTACAAAAGCGGAGCTAGAGAAAGCACCCAAGCCCCAGGGACGCGGGCAACGCT
The DNA here is from genome assembly GCA_964630575.1 of uncultured Burkholderiales bacterium. Taxonomy (GTDB): domain Bacteria; phylum Vulcanimicrobiota; class Xenobia; order Xenobiales; family JADMJV01; genus JAEXNA01. Next base: position 4,263 of record CAZVVF010000386.1, read on the forward strand.
AGCGGGTGGGAAAGCTCTGGGCGCCTCCGCTCAACGCAGCCAGACTCTTCCACTCGTGGCAAGCTCTCAAGAGCGACCGGTAGAGGTTCTACAGGCCGGTCGCTCAATAGGATCATCGAGAGGGCAATGAGTTGAGCGAACTGGTTTTGGTCCGGCACGGACAGAGTCTTTGGAATCTAGAGAATCGCTTTACAGGTTGGACCGATGTCGACCTGACCGAGCAGGGGATCGAAGAGGCGCGCACGGCCGGGCGCCTCCTTAAGGAGGGCGGCTACGTTTTTGATATCGCCTTCACCTCGCTCCAGAAAAGAGCCATACGCACGCTCTGGATGATTCTTGACGAAATGGACTTGATGTGGATTCCGGTCCGGCGCGACTGGCGACTGAACGAGCGTCACTACGGCGCTCTTCAGGGACTCAATAAGGCCGCCACAGCCGAGGAGTTCGGCGAGCAACAAGTCCAAATCTGGCGCCGCAGTTACGACACTCCGCCGCCACCTCTGGAGCTCTCCGACCCTCGCTACCCCGGTCACGATCCGCGTTACCACAACTTGCGACCAGAAGAGATTCCGCGCTCCGAGAGTCTTAAAGACACGGTCCACCGCTTCCAACCGTGCTGGGAAAACCTGATCGTTCCGACTCTGAGAGCCAAACGCCGCGTCTTGATCGTGTCTCACGGGAACAGCCTGCGCAGCCTGGTCAAACAACTCGACAACCTTTCTGACCAGGAGATAGTGG
>CAZVVF010000387.1:0-4996 GCA_964630575.1 uncultured Burkholderiales bacterium
TCTGTATCGGATAGGGTCTGAGGATGAAATGTTTGATTTAGGTTGGGAAGAGATGTTGTCCGATTATCAGAACGGTTTGGTCATTGTGGAGTGGGCTGAGAAGTTTCGCGACCTATGGCCGCCGGACAGTCTGGAGCTGGCTTGCTCCTACGGTCCCGACGATCAGGGGCGGGCCATCGACCTGCGGGCCAAAGGACCGTTGTCCTCGAGGCTTGAGCAACGCTTGACAGAGAAGTGGTGGAACGCATGAGACGGGCGATAGTAGCACTCGATTGTAGCGGGGAGGCCTATGCCTGCGGCCTCTTAGTCGATCAGAGCGCTCAGACATCGATCTGTGGTCTGGCCCCTCGTCGGGCCTTGGCTGAACTGCCGTCCCATTTGGGCTACCTGTTGCGAGAAGCCGGTCTCAGCTATCGAGATATCGCCGCCGTAGGTGTTACCGCCGGGCCGGGCTCCTTCACTGGTGTGAGACTCGGCATGACCCTGGCCAAGACCATCGCCACCGCAGCCGAATGCCAGATCGCAGCACTCGATACGCTCGAAGTGATCGCTTGTGAGCACCTGCAGAACTACCGGCATTGTCCGGGTCGGGTAGCGGTAGCGCTCGACGCTCGACGCAAGGAACTCTATTGTGGTGTTTTTTCGGTGGGCGGCGAGACGGTGCACTCCTTGCCACGGGAGGGTCCTCTGTTGGAGACGGCGGTGAGAACCCCGGAACAATTCGCAGCGAGTCTGGCCGACTCAAAGGACCTTAGGTGCCTCGTGGGTCAAGGCTTCTCGGCTTATCCCAGCCTGGTCCCGCCTGGATTTCTCGGCCCGGTTTTGGCTAGCCGAGAAGCCTCCACAGCTTCCATGCCGGTCTTGTGTGAACTCACTCTTCGAGCCTTGAAACAAGAGCGGACGACGGCTGTTGAGGTGACCGAACCGGTCTATTTTCGAGACGCCGACGTCCAGGTGTCTCAAGGAGGGACTCTGTGAAAGCTCTCACTGTGACGAAAGCCTCTGTGAGCGATATCCCCTTTATCCAGAATCTGGAGACTCGGGCTTTTGGGTTCACCTGGGATGAGGCAACGTTTTCTAGAGAACTGGACCGCCAGAACGGGTCCACGGTGGTGGCCAGGCTTGGCCAGAAGCCGATCGGTTCGGCCCTGTTGGCTTGGGCGGCCGACGAGGTTCAACTGAACTCGATCGTTTTGGCCGAGGATTTTCGGGGGAAAGGACTCTCGCAGTGGTTTCTGGGCACCCTCATGGCCTGGCGACAGGCCTCGGGTTGCGCTTGGTTCACCTTGGAAGTGAAGCGGGATAACCCCCCTGCTCACCGCCTCTACCGTCGAATGGGGTTCGTCACCACAGCCTTTAGGTCCAAGTATTATCGCGACGGTCAGGATGCCAGAATCATGTGGGCGGGGCACCTGCAATCGTCAACGCACCGCGAGGCCCTCTCGCGATATCGACAGTCAGCTTCGGCATTGGGGAGAATATCTTGAACACTCTGCTAGCTATTGAGAGTTCCTGCGACGAGACATCGTTGGCGATCTTGAAAAAGGGCCAACTGAGCGGTCTTACCATCTCGAGCCAGATCGCGCTCCATCAACCCTATGGGGGAGTCGTTCCCGAGCTTGCCAGTCGCCAACATCTCAGCGTCATTCATCCACTCTTGAATCAGACTCTCAAGGAATCGGGGGTGGCTCTTGCCGACCTCGACGCCATCGCGGTGACGGTGGGGCCAGGGCTCTCCGGCTCACTCTTGGTGGGAGTGGCGGTGGCCAAAATGTTGGGGGCGCTGCTGAGCATTCCGGTGTACGGGGTAAACCACATGGAGGGGCACCTCTACAGCGTCCGGTTGGAGCACGAGGTTCCCTTTCCGTACCTTTGTTTGGTCTGCTCGGGAGGACACACTCAGATCGTCCTGCTCTCGCGCGCAGGCAGCCACCAGATTCTCGGCGAGACTCGTGACGATGCGGCTGGGGAGGCCTTTGACAAGGTGGCCAAGATGGTCGGCTTACCCTATCCAGGGGGGCCCTCTATCGACCAACTCGCGAGTACCGCGGGGAACCCTCTGGCTCACAAATTTCCCCGGCCAATGAAGAAGGCTGGCTATGAATTTAGCTTTTCTGGTCTCAAGACGGCCGTTCGAAAGGCTTGGCTTGATTCAGACCGTTCCGAGTCGGCTCGAGCCGACATCATCGCTTCTTTTCAGGAGGCTGTGGTCGATGTTCTGATGACGAAGCTGCTGAGAGCGGCGAAGGACTATGAGGTGCAGAGGATCGCCGTAGTAGGGGGAGTCGCTTGCAACTCTCGACTGAGGATCGAGCTTCAGCGATGCTCTGACGTCTACGATATTTTTGTGCCCAGCCCTATGTTTTGCACCGACAACGCCGCCATGATCGGTCGGGCCGCCTGGGACCTGCGCAAGTGCGCAGGGCTCCAGAGTGGTCCCCACCTCGATGTTCGGGTCAATCTGCCGATGCTCAATCAGAGCAACGAATCACCTTGCGTCAAATAGCATCGGGATCTTCACGTTGCGCTCTCTAGCGCAGTTCTTGGCGATTTCGTAGCCAGCGTCGGCATGCCTCATGACGCCGGTGCCAGGGTCAGCCAGGAGAACCCGTTCGAGCCTGTCGCGCGCATTGTCTGTGCCGTCGGCAACGACCACCATGCCGGAGTGCTGGGAGAAGCCCATCCCAACCCCACCGCCGTGGTGAAGAGAGACCCAGTGAGCGCCGCAGGCCACATTGGACATGGCGTTGAGCAAGGGCCAGTCGCTGACCGCGTCGGTGCCGTCGATCATGCCTTCAGTCTCTCGGTTGGGTGAGGCGACAGAGCCTGAATCCAGGTGGTCGCGCCCGATCACAATGGGCGCGCTCACCTGTCCTGTTCTGACCAACTCATTGAAAGCCAGTCCCAGTCTGTGGCGTTCGCCGTAGCCCAGCCAACAGATTCGGGCCGGGAGTCCCTGAAAGGCGACCTGCTTCTGGGCTTTTTCGATCCAGCGATGGAGCGCCTCGTCGTGGGGAAACATCTCCAGCACGGCGCGATCGGTGCGATGAATATCAGCCGGGTCTCCAGACAGGGCTACCCACCTAAAAGGACCTCGTCCTTGGCAGAAAAGAGGGCGGATATAGGCTGGTACAAATCCGGGAAAGTCAAAGGCGTTGGTCACGCCGCCGCGTTGAGCTTGGGCTCTGATGTTGTTGCCGTAGTCGAACACGATCGATCCCTTTTTCTGAAACCCTAGCATGGCTTGTACCTGACGGGCTGCGGTCTCAATAGCGAGCTCTTCGTACCGCCCAGGGTCGCTCTGGCGCAAGACCAAGGCTTCAGCCAAGGTCATACCATCGGGCACGTAGCCTGAGAGCATGTCGTGGGCGCTGGTTTGGTCTGTGACCACATCGGGCACGACCCCTCGTTCAAGCATGTCGCTAAAGACGGTTGCCGCGTTGCCAATGAGGCCGATCGACAGTGGGTTGCCCTGCTTCTTGGCCTCCTGGGCCCAGCGCAGAGCTTCCTCAAGGTCGCTCGTGAGTTTGTCGCAGTAGCGGTGGGCGACGCGGCGCTTGGCACGCTCTTCGTCGACCTCGACACAGATCGCCACACCGTCGTTCATGGTGACCGCTAAAGGCTGAGCGCCGCCCATGCCGCCGAGCCCGCCGGTGAGAACGAGTCGGTGCTTGAGGCTACCCCCGAAGTGTTGCCGGGCGAGTTCGGCCAGGGTCTCGTAGGTGCCCTGCAAAATTCCCTGGGTGCCGATGTAGATCCAGGACCCAGCGGTCATCTGTCCATACATCATCAGGCCCTTTTTCTCCAGCTCGCGGAAGTGCTCCCAGTTGGCCCAATTGGGAACCAAGTTGGAGTTCGCCAGAAGGACTCGAGGTGCCATCTCGTGGGTTCGGATCACGCCCACGGGCTTGCCTGACTGGACCAGCAAGGTCTCTTCATCGCCGAGCTCTCGCAGCGTTCTCACGATGGCTTCAAAGCAGTTCCAGTCGCGTGCCGCTTTACCCGTCCCGCCATAAACAACGAGGTTCTCGGGGTCTTCGGCGACCTCTGGATCGAGGTTGTTCATCAGCATGCGAAGGGCAGCCTCTTGGGGCCAAGATCGACAGGAAAGTTCGCTTCCGCGAGCGGCTCGAATGGGGCTTGTTAGGGGCAAGGTAGGACTCCTTTAGGATAGTTGTTGTTGCCGGACCCGTTCGTTTTCGAGCGAGCACACCCCTTTGCAAGGGGGCCTTTTTGGCCCTTCAGGAGGAGCGTAGCAGAACCTTTTGAAGGACACCGAACATGCGACAGACCGGAGCCGTCCCCTCACAGATCTTACAGGACTTTATCACCACAGGTAGAGTGAACGTGACCGAGCCGATTCCAGAGGGCAACGTTCAGCCGGCCTCTCTCGATCTGCGATTGGGTAAGCGCGGCTATTTGGTTAAGGCCGCTTTCTTGCCACGCGCTGGCGAGACCATCGAGGATGCTGTTCAGCACTATCGCGAAGAGACTCTCGACCTCACCGAAGGCGTTTTGCTCAAGAAGAACTGTACCTACGTTCTGGAGCTTCACGAGAGTTTGAATCTGCCCGAACAGGTCCACGCCTACACCAACAACAAGAGCAGTACAGGGCGTATCAATGTCTGGGTGAGAACCCTCGTGGACCGCTTGGCACGGTTCGACAAGATCCCCTACGGCTATCAGGGTAAGCTCTATGTCATGGTCACCCCGCGCTCGTGGTCTGTGCGAGTCAAGAGCGGCCTGGCCCTCAATCAAGCTCGATTTTTGGTGGGGGACAACCGTTTGACGGACCTCGAACTGGACATGACGCACCAGCGCATCGGACTGATCTACGACCACCGCGGTGAGAAGGCGGAGGTAGAATTGGACAAAGGGGTCCTCCTGAGCGCGGACCTGAGTGGGGAGGTCGCGGGTTTCCGGGCGCGGACCAACGAACGCTTCTTGGACCTCACAGGCGGCACCGTTCACCGAGCCGAGGAGTATTGGGAACCCA
>CAZVVF010000388.1:0-4981 GCA_964630575.1 uncultured Burkholderiales bacterium
CTGGCCGAGGGCGGGGATTCCGCGGACCGTTGAGAACTCGGGGGCGTGGTCGTTAATCGATTTCGATATGCCTCGTGTCTCGTTGCCTTTCTCTCATTCTTCTGGGGATTGAGCCAACCCGCTCTGTCTTTGGTAGAGCCGGAGGTGAAGGCCTGGCAGCAGTTGGTCGTGAGAATTCAGGACCAGTTTGCCGTTGAGGGGGCGGACATTCTCGCCGAAGCGGCAGAGTCCGTGGGAGAGTTGGGCAGCGAACTGGCGGCCGCCCCCTTTTCCGAACTCATGGCCGAACTCGAAGAGCGGCGGGGTCTGAAATTTAAGTACTTTACGCCCTGGCATGTGAAAGACAAAGAAAAGTTTCGCATGTTCATTCGGAGCGAACTGGAGAAAGAGTACACTCCTGAGAAGGCTTTGCACGAGGAGTCTGTGCTCAAGGTTCTAGGGTTGGTCCCCCTCGACTTCCAGATCGTGTCCTTTATGGAGGATCTCCTCACCGACGCCGTTGCTGGAGTGTACGACCCGGCCGCAGACCAATTTTTCTTGGTCGATATGGTGAAAGGGCAGGGTCTTGGCAACGCGCTGAAGTCCAGGGCGACCAATCACCTCTTGGGCGATATGTCCTCGGCTGTGATCATCCACGAGCTGGACCACGCCTTGGGCGGTCAACACTTTTCTCTGCGCGAAGCGTTCGATCGTTTGATGGAGAACTCTACTATGGACCAGCGCCTAGCTGTGCTGGCCCTGGTCGAGGGAGACGCCACCTTTGTGATGACGGACCATCAACAGAAAAGGCCGGCGAACGCTGCAGGGGCTGAGACTGCTCTGGCCGGGACCGATCTTCTGACCGACATGTTGGTCAACTTTCCCGTTCCTCTTCCAGGAATGGGCAAATTCGGGGAAGCCCCTCTGTTTTTTAAGAAGAGCTTGATCTTTCCTTACTATGGTGGTGCTGAGTTCGTGAGCGCGCTCCGCCATTCGGACCAGGGATGGAAGGCCGTGAACGCGAGCTACCAAACCCTACCGAACAGCACAGAGCAGATCTTTCACCCAGACCGCTACCTATTTTTGCTGAGAGAACCGGAGATCCCTGATTTCAAGAGTTTGCCCGACTCCTTTGCAGACTGGGAGCGCTTGTTGGACGAGACCGGTGGAGAGTTTTTGATTCGCGTCGTTTTGGAGCAGCACGGAGTGGAGAACTATCGCCAGGCTGCCGATGGTTGGCACGGAGATAGGCTTCGAGTTTTTCGCAACAAGGTCACCGGTGCTTTGGGGTTTTACTGGGCCATCCGTTGGGACGACGAGTGGGAGGCAGAGGAGTTTTATGACTCTCTCGGCTCCCATCTGCCTTTCGTGGTGCAGCAGGAGAAAGAGGTTTCCTTTCTTTCCCTGGCCTTTACCCCAGAGCAACTCAAGACGTTGAGAAAGGCCCTTGGTACAGAATTTTGACTCAGGCTGCGAGCGCGAGTGGTCCAGGAGCTTGGATCAAGGCAAGGTTTCCGGGAATTGCCCTGTGTGTGGTGATTTTTTCCGTGGCCAACTACCTCTCTTCGGTTCTGGGTGGGATGTTGACGGGATTCAATCCCTTTACCGGTTCCATCCTCGCGATTCTATCGGGGATTTTGGTCGCCAACACCTGGAAGCCAGGCCCTCGCTACGCCGATGGTGTCCGGTTCTGCCTGAAGAATGTCCTCCGGTTTGCCATCGTGTTGATCGGCATTCGTCTCTCCCTGGTTGAAGTCGGTCAGTTGGGAGCGGCCGGGCTTCCCATCGTTTTGGCGGCGGTCCTCACCGGTGTGCTTGGGACGGAACTGCTCGGTCGATTTTTTGGCTTGCCTCCCAAACTCGCTATGCTGCTGGGGGCCGGAACCTCCATTTGCGGTGTGACTGCAGTTGTGAGCACCGCTCCTGTGGTGGAGGCTGATGAAGGCGAGGTCGCCTACGCGGTGGCCAACGTGACCCTGTTCGGCTTGATCGGGACTGTGGTCTATCCCTACCTTGTGCCCTACCTGTTTCCGCTGGGAAAACAGTGTGGGTTGTTCTTGGGAACCGCGATCCACGATATGGCTCAGTTGATGGGGGCTGCGGCGACTTACAAGGAACTCTATGGAGACGAAACCGGCTTTGCCACGGCGGCGATCACAAAGATGACCCGCAACCTCTTCCTGGCAGCGGTGATCCCTTATTTTGCCTGGCGCACGCGCTCGGAGCGAGCGGAAAAAGGCAGCCAGGGTGCTCGTCCGCCTTTACTCCCTCCGTTTCTCGTGGGTTTTCTCTTGATGTCGTGTTTGCGTTCGCTCGGTGATTCCACCTTGGAGTCGTCCGGTCTGGCGCTGGGCTTCTTTACGGCCGAGACCTGGTCGACACTCTTGCATTGGGTGGGAAAGGTTATCGGCTCCACCTGGCTCGTTGGGTTTGCCCTGGTTGGGGTGGGCTTGAACTTGAAGGCTACCATCTTCCGAGGTTTGGGACTGAAGCCTTTTGCGGTCGGGTTGCTAGGGGCTCTGCTGGTCGGTATGACCTCGTTTATAACCATCAAGCTTTTGAATCCCTAGCCTTTTAGGCTGAGTCTTCCAGGATGAGCCTTATGGTGGCTGCTGCTAGTCGCCCAGCCTCTTCTGACTCTAGGCCCTGGAGATTGCTTCGAGGGGGGCTGAAATGGGAGAGCCAACGCTGCTGCTCCCTTTGAATTGTGGTCTGGGCGATGGGGGGGAGTTCACCTCGCACCATCAGGATGGCCCTCGTCATTTCGCCGGGTAGTGAGTCGAGGGTTCGCTCCATAACCGTTGTGGGAAGCGAAGTGAGCACGATGGTCGCTCCCACAACGCTGGTGTCGAGTTCTATCGACGGTAACTCAGGGTCGCTCAGCTGACGCCGCTCTCGATTTTTCCTTCGAATATATCGTACCGCGATGACTGTGGTGACGAGTAGGGGGACGGTGATAAAAGCCACGCTCCTATTCTACCACAGTGGTCGAGAGGCTCTATAACGGAACGCAAACTGTTCGCAATCGGGGTCAGGAACGCTGGTGGGGTATCATAGAGGTAAGAAAAGGAACGAAAAGGAGACAACCAATAATGGATTTGCAAAAATCGACAACTCGTTCACGCCAAGCCTTGGCGCAGGCGGAGAGCATCGCTCGCCAGAATTCCCATCAGGAGATTAACTCTTATCATCTTATGAGCGCCCTGCTGGACCAAGAGGACGGGCTGGTGAAGCCTCTCCTCGAGCGGGCGGAGTTCCCTGTGGGGCCCTTTGCGGCACGACTTCAGAACAAACTTCAGCAAGCCTCTAAGGTAGAGGGCGGTGAGCAGTACTTTGGCCGAGAGTTCAAGACTGTTCTCGATGAGGCGTTTCGCGCCCAGAAAACTATGAAAGACGACTTTCTTTCGGTGGAGCATCTGTTGCTCGGAATCTTGCGCTCCAAGAACAAGGCTCTGGAGCTGATGCAACACTACACCATCGATGAGGGGCGGGTGCTTCAGGCGCTGGCCGAGGTTCGAGGTGGTCAGAGCGTGACAGGTCAAGACCCGGAAGGGACTTACCAAGCTCTCAAGAGATTCACTCAAGACCTTACGGAACTCGCTCGCGAAGGCAAGCTAGACCCCGTGATTGGTCGCGACGAGGAGATTCGTCGCGCTATGCAAGTGTTGAGTCGCCGTACCAAGAACAACCCGGTTCTCATCGGTGAGCCAGGTGTGGGTAAGACGGCTATCGTCGAGGGCATCGCCCTTCGCATTGTGGCTGAGGATGTACCCGAAAGCCTCAAGAAGAAGAGAGTCCTGTCGTTGGACCTGGGAGCTCTGGTGGCTGGAGCCAAATTTCGAGGAGAGTTTGAAGAGCGACTCAAGGCCGTACTCGGTGAGATTCAGAACTCTTCCGGCGAGATCATTCTCTTCATCGACGAGCTTCACACGCTCGTGGGAGCCGGTGCTGCCGAGGGAGCACAGGATGCCGCGAACATGCTCAAGCCAGCTTTGGCGCGCGGTCAGCTTCGCTGTATCGGTGCTACAACGCTCGATGAGTATCGCAAACATATCGAGAAGGACAAAGCCTTAGAGCGACGCTTTCAGCCTGTCTTTGTGGGCGAGCCGAGCGTTGAGGATACCATCGCGATTCTTCGCGGAATCAAGGAAAAATACGAGGTTCACCACGGTATTCGAATCGAGGACGGGGCTATCGTTTCGGCAGCTCAACTGAGTGACCGATACATCGCCGATAGATTTCTTCCCGACAAGGCTATCGACTTGGTCGACGAGGCGGCTTCCCGTCTGAAGATGGAGATCGAGAGCGTTCCCGCTGTGGTCGACAAAGCTCAGCGTGAACTCACTCGGCTGCAGATTGAAGAACAGGCTCTGAACTTGGAGGATACCGAAGCCGCCAGTAAGCGGTTGGTTGAACTCAAGGTTGAGGTTTCGGAGAAGAAAGAGGAGCTCGAGGCGCTCAAGACGCGCTGGCAGATGGAGCGCGACCTTCTTCAACGCTCCAAGGCGCTCAATGAGACTATTGACCAACTCAAGACCGAAGCTGAACAGGCTCAACTCCGAGGGGAGCTACAGCGGACCGCTGAGATAACTTACGGCCAACTCCCTGAAGCGCAGAAAGAGCTAGTCGCTCTCAGCAAAAGGATGGAGCAGTTGGCTGAGGGTGGAGACAGCTTTTTGAGAGAAGCGGTGACCAGTGCTGATATCGCGGCTATCATCAGTCGCTGGACAGGGATTCCAGTGGAGAAGATGTTAGAGGCCGAGAGCGACCGTCTCCTGCGTATGGAGGAGCGTCTCAAGCAGCGGGTCGTCGGGCAAGATGAGGCATTGAGTAAGGTCTCTAAGGCCATTCGTTTGGCTCGGGCCGGGTTGCAAGACCCTAACCGACCTATCGGTTCCTTCCTCTTTCTCGGACCGACCGGTGTGGGGAAAACCGAGCTCGCCAAAGCTCTCGCCGAGTTCTTGTTCGATGACGACACCAATATCGTGCGTATCGATATGAG
>CAZVVF010000389.1:0-4977 GCA_964630575.1 uncultured Burkholderiales bacterium
TGCCGCCACGATGGCAGGTTCTGCCGGAGGCTCCTCTGCAACAGGCTCCTCTACAACAGGCTTCGCTGCCACAGGTGTCTGTACCGCGGGTGTCTGTACCGCCGCTTCGGTCAACGAAGCATCCGCGGGCACCGGTCCGGGCCCTGCTGATGACTCATCCTGGCCGGAGGGAACCTGCTCCTCAAGATTCTCCTTCGCAAGATCGACGGAAGCAGCCTCTGCCTCAACCGCAGGAGCCCTCTCTGGCTGGGAATCCCGAGCCTCGGTTGAGGGAGCAGCCTTGAGGGGGGGCTCACCAGGAAGCCGAATGGAGAGTGGCTCCCCGTCGGTATCATCGACAACGCGCTGAGAGCCTTCCTGAGGCGGGCTGACCGCCGTTTGCTGTTGCGAGAGCGGAGCTGGAACCTGAGCCACGACCGCAGACGCCGTCTGAGTGGCCACGCTTTGAATCATCTCCGGAATCGCGCAAGCCTGCTCCTGAAGGGACTTCTTCAAATCCGCGATCTGTTCCATCATTTGGCTTTGGGCTTGCTTGAGTTGAGCCAGCTCGAGTTGTGGATCGCTCAGCAGAGCACCGACGTCGGGGGTCTCCGAGGCCCTCACGCAGACGACCTCCGGGAGCTTGGCTTGGTCCCCGGACTTGGAACTCCACACTTGCCACAGATGTTCGCACTTTTGGGCCAGCAGCTCGGACCCCCCACAGATTCGTTGCCCCAAATTCAAAATCTGCATAGCCTCGGGAAGCTGCGCCTCGCTGAGGCTGTCGGACCAGGCGACTAGGAGCGTCTCCATCTTTTTTTCCACTTCGGGACTCGGATTGTCCCGCAGCAAGAGACCGAGGACTGAAACGGCGTGGGCATAAAACCCCCGCTTCTCCAGATGAGCAACAGTTTGAGCTAAGACCCTGGGGAGTTCACCTCCCCGAGGAGACAGTTCTCTAGGAAGACCTTGTAGCGCCGCCAAGGCAAAATCGGTGTCGTAGGCTTGAAGCTGATCGTGAAATCCCTCAAGCCTCAGCCGCCCTTCCCTCAAGGGATCGGCCTGAAGATGGACCACGGGACTATGACTCGCGGCCACGGCTACAGGGACGGCAACGGGCGTACCAGCAGCGGGAGCTTTTGTAGCGGGTGCTTGGGCGACGGGAGATTCGGCGACGGGAGATTCAGCGACGGGAGCCTCAGCATCATCTGCCGAGGAAACAGGCGCTTCTTCGGGCATCTCCGCGACACTATCGGCAACTTCCAACTCATCGGTCTCATCGAGCTGCAACTCTTCATCTTGAATTTCGACTTCCGCTTCGACTTCAGTCTCCTGAACCGAAAACGCTCTCGTGCCTCGGTCCAGTCGTGGCTTTCCAGTGCTCTCTGAGCTGTTCGTAGCTTTCGAGCGAAGACCGTAGCGACCACTCGACTCTCCAGATTCAGAACCGCTCCCTGCTTTGGAGCCTTTGAACAAGCCTTTTCTTGCAACTAGCCCCTTGCGCCAATCAAAGGGAGCTGCGCTATCTTTATTGCTCACGTTGCCTTTCTTCTCTTTCGGTTCCAAGGCAGCCCACAAACTCGGCTGCGCACTATACTGAATGTCAACATTGTCGCCGTGCTCCAAGACCAACACAGTATCCTCAGTAAGAATCCCCTGAGCCGAAGCCAAACCTGAAGCCTCCGCTTTGAGACCCTTACGCTTGGCCCCCGTTGTCAACTTCACGGAATCCAGCAGTTCTCGCACTCTCAGACTCGCCCAAACACCGGCCAAGGCGGGATTGTCCGTTGGCTGGGCGTTGACCGTGCCAGCGAAGAAGACACCCGTCTCGTCCTTCGAGCGGAATCGAAGCGATGATGGAGTCCCTTCACCCAAGCAGTGAACAGGTCCCTGGGGAGTCAGAGAGGTCATGACAGAAGGGACGAGGCTCTCTCCCCGGATATCGGATGTTTCCTGATCCTCAAAAGTCACTTCCGCCAGAAGGGCTCGCGTCTGCCCCAAGAGTCGTGAGAGAGCTTCAGCGCATCCCCCATCGGTCGACACCTCACAACGGCCTCTCGTCAAAAGCGCTAGCCGTCGCAAGAAAGCCTGTTTGACCGTTGGGCCCAGCCCTACGGTGTAATAACGGCGATCACTCTGGTCGAAATCGAGGCTCCGAAGAATAGCAGGCTCGTTGCCGACGTGACCACCAGCGAGTAAGAAGATACAAAGTTGCCGGTCTTGCTGAGATGGTAGCGACTGAATCCTCTGCAACAGAGGCTGCACGTCCGCCCGGCCTTGAGGCCTCGTGCTCTCCAGCCAAGAACACGCCGCTTCAATCTGATCGATGTCGCAAAACTCGCCGCCATCATATCCGTCGATATCCCGACCGAATGTCACCAACGCGAATCTGTCATTCTCATCCAGAGAGCGCAGGGAGGCCATAAGATCGGTCTTGATTCGATCGTAACCCTCGGCATCCATGTTTTCTGAGGCGTCTATGGCGAACACGATGTCGCGGCGCTGAGGACTGGCCGGTATAGAGGTTGGAGGAAAAATCGAAAACACAAAGTGGTCGTCGCTGCGGCGCAAGCGGGTGACCGGCATTTGAGTTCGCCCCGGCCTGAAAGTCACTTTCAGGGCATGGTCCATCTCCTCATAGCTGCCGGTTAGCAGTAAGGTGTCATCCTCTTTTGAAGAGGTCAGTTCCCGACTAAACTCCGGGTCGTCGACCAGTTCATTGCCGTCTTCAATAGCGACTGTGATCTTCACCGCCGTAGCCTGGTCCTGGCTCAACTCCTTGGAGATGAAGGTCGGACAGGTAAGACAGATGCGTCCGTCGATCGTCGGTAGGCCGCTGGCGTAGTCCAACTGCACGGTGAACTCCGCTCCCCCGAACAACTCCGACTTCCAGGGCGAGAGCCGAAGGCTGAGAACAGGCAGCGTCTCATCCCCGAAGGCTTCTACCAATTCCGGGTCTGGCAGGGGCAACTCTGCGCTGTCGGGCAACTCCGTCAGGGCTTTGATGGAGAGCTTGCCTGGCATGAGTTGCTCGGCGTTCAGGCTGAAACCCAACAGTGCCGCTTCCGGTGGAAGGGGAAAGAGAAACAACCCATCCTCACTCTGATCGGTGGGAGCCACGAAGGTCGTGGAAACGTTCCAGTAGGCCAGTGGACCGAGGCAACGGACTTGAATCTCGGACCTCACGGGGACAATATATGCACCGCCGAGGAGTCGGATGACTCCCGGACCTAAGGCGGTTGACCGCTCATCGTCAGAGCGATTGCCGCTTTTTTCGTCTGCTACGGCGGTTCCCGTCGTGCTCAATACTAGTTCCTCTGGGTCCCTATGATACGAGACCCGCACCCCGGGCCCCTCTCCCTAACAGCAGACTTGAGCGGATTTATTCGCCACAGCCTCTGCCGTTTGAGTTTCGCTGATTCCGCAGGTCTTCAAAATTTTGAGAAATCTTACAAAGTCTCAAGAGACGCTCCCAAGGGTCCGCCATCAGGCCCTTGTCTCACCGCTAAAGAATCGCCTCAATCCCCTTACAAAGGGGTTTTGCGGGGATTCTTCAGTGCTCCTCACAAGCCTCCAAATCCGCCCTCAAAACGGTGGAGAAAAGCCCTCCCGTGAGCAACTCAACTCAGCAAAGAGCCGCTAGCGTGCTGTTGAGGGGAGGAAGTCCCTGAGAATGACTAGAAGGCCAGCGGACCAAATCGAAGTGAGTAATAGAGCGAGATCAAACCATGCTGAACATCATCCACAAGAGCACATCAGTCAAGCTCGACGCCAAGGCGGCACGCAGCTTTCAGAGCCAATTGCAGGGCCGATTCAATTCCCTCCTATCAGGAGTGAGACTGGAGTATGCTCGCCGCTTAGGGTTGGATGACGCCGACCTGCTTCCCGAACCTCTCAACGCCGACGGTGTTGTAGAGATCGGAGAGATCTTTTTGACTCAGCCCGGCACCGTGTGCTTTGTCCGCTACAACGGAGTCGACTCGACGCTTGAGGCCTCGGCGATCTCCAACAGCAAAGACGCTGACCTAGAGTCGTTCTTCAGTGAAGTCGAAAGCTGCTTAGAAGCGACCGGCGCACGCCTCAGTCCCTGGGTCGATGCCGGTACCGGCAGCAGCATCCCAGAAGACGCCGAGCCCGCCTCCACCAACGTCAGCGAGAAAGAGCTCGAAGCGGCTCGAGAACTGATGAACGTCAACAGTCGCAACCTCTTGGAGCAACTCGTGAGCCAAGAGTCAATAGCCGTGCGAGAGATAGACTCCAGCGGAGTGAGGGAGCTCTTCAAAGCCCTACAGCACTTCGAAGACCTGGAATTGATCCGCAAAGACTATGCGGTCATCGACCAAAAAACCGGCCAACAAATTTTGAGAGTCCCCAGTCGGGCCTCACTGGAAGAGGCGTCACAGAAGTTCTTCATCGGTGGAACGGCTATCTCCAACGACAACGTTGACGAAGTCATTTCCTGCACACCGTTCTGCAGACACCTGTTGACCAACGACCACTGGCTCTTACTATTGCTGCTAGGAACGCTCCACGAGATGGACCTTCCTACAGACTCTGTCTTCGTCTGTCGGTCGGACTCGGGTCCCAGCCGTGTTTACCTCCAGACGAGCCAGCAGAGATTTCTCATCGTCTTGAGCAACCGTCGTCTCACCCTCGACGACGGATATCTGGTTGGAGCACAGGTTGCCGCCTATCAGATCAAAGACATCATCGTGGTGTCCACCGATCGCACATCGACCTTGATGCGCCACCATCTCCGCCAGACCAATGAGAGTGGAAACTTTGCCTTCGTGGACTCGTTGTCTGACCTGGAGACGGCACTGCGCTCGATCCTCCTTGAGCGCCAACGAGCCTACCTGAGAGAAGTCCTCGATCCTTTGGCAGAACTGACCCCAGTGAAAGTCCAAGAACTCATCGTTAAGAAGATGGTCCCTGATGCGGCGCCGGCCCCCGCCGAGAGCGAAGCCGAAGTCGAAAGCGAGGCAGAGCCCGAAGCCA